>JAGLBQ010000251.1 GCA_023146675.1 Cocleimonas sp.
CATTAAAAACAAAATGAATCAGGCTTTGGCGCAATATTCTAAAAGTGATCAAAGCAATATTGAAGAGATTGAAAGTTCGATTATTGTGGTACGTGATCATTTGGAGTTGTTGAGTCGAATGTTCCATGATTTTGATAAATCGGGCTATTTTTCAGGTGAGTCTGTCGCGCAGTTAGATTGCTTGAATAAAGCGGCTGAGTTTGTGCAGTTGACCGAAAAACTTAAAAAGCGTTTTATGGATATCGTAAAACGCATGAAAGCAGCTTACGATATTTGTTCTGGCAGTGATGCGTTTAACCCGCAAGAGCGCGACCAGATTCATTTTTATCTGGCAGTACGTTCGATTGTTTTTAAACTCACTAAAGGCGATGCGCCCGACACCGCACAAATGAATGCGCGCGTGCGTGAAATGGTGAAAGAGGCGTTGCAAAGCGAGGGCGTGGAAGAAGTCTTTAAAATGGGTGAAGACGCAGCAAGCCAAGTTGATATTTTTGATGATGCCTATCTAGAAAAAATTGAGAATATCAAACTACCCAACACTAAAATTCAGTTGCTACAGCAGTTATTGAAAAAGGCAATTGGTGATTTAAAGAAGGTCAATAAAATTAAGGGAGTAGATTTCTCTAAAAAGTTTAAGTCATTGGTTGAAAAGTATAATGAACGTGACCCAGAGGCTTTGTTAGAAAATGTTTATGAAGAGGCTACAGAAGGCTTTCTTGATTTAATTGAGCGTCTAAAAACAGAAATAAAATCTACCGATGGATTAGATATTAGTCTTGAAGAGAAGGCCTTTTATGATATTTTGAAAGCACTCGCGCATAAATACAATTTTGAATATGCTGAGGATAAGCTTATCGAGCTGGCTAAAGCTGTTAAGCAACTGGTGGATGATAAGGCTAAATATACTGACTGGAATCATCGTGATGATATTAAATCTGAATTGAAAATGGACTTGATAATGTTGCTGGCTGATTATGGTTATCCGCCTGTTGACCGTAATGAGGTCTATCAAGATATCTTTGAACAGGCTGAAAATTATAAGCAAAATACAGTTGCTCTTTGATTGAGATGTTATGCCTTTTTTTCAGGCAAATACTGTACCCAATCATGATCATTACCACCAATGGTGAAGAAATAAGGATTCAGCAAGGAGTCTTTGGTGTTGTACAACAGTGGACTCATATCAGTTTGCACAAGGCTACCCCCTGCTTCATTGACAATGCAATGCGCGGCTCCTGTATCCCATTCTGAGGTTAACCAAAGACGTGGATAAAGATCGGCAGTGCCTTCTGCTACATAGCACATTTTTAATGAGCTACCTGTGCGGATAATTTCATGCTCACCGATATTCTCTATAAAGGTCAGTAAATCACCTTTGGCATGAGAACGACTTACCGTCAATATGGGTGTTTCTGTTAATGCACGAACGGTGATTTTCTTCCCCTGCTCCTCTTTACTGTCTTTAAAAGCGCCTCGCCCTTCGCAAGCATAATAACTGGTGTCAAACACGGGTACATAAATCGACCCTAATACTGATTTATGCTGATGAATCAATGCGATATTAACGGTAAATCCATTTTCTCGCGCTACAAACTCTTTCGTGCCATCTAAAGGATCAACTAGCCAATAGGTCTCCCAACTTGAACGCTCTGCAAACGATAGTGTTGCTTCTTCTTCAGTAAGAACAGGAAAGTCACCCGGCAGTTTTTTTAACTCCGCAATAATATGCGAATTTGCAACCAAATCAGCCTCTGTGACAGGTGATTCATCTTCTTTATATTCAACCTCAAAATCGCGATTAAATATAACCATGATTTTTTCACCCGCTTCTATTGCAATACGCTTGGTTTCTGGCAGTAAAGTAGGGAGTAAGGTTATTAATTCTTCAGTTTTCATAAATTATTTCGCTTATTTTAAAAAAAGTTTTGTATAAAGCAATGCAGCAACACTGCGTCCCTCGCAAAAATCATCGTGCATAATAAGTTGATCAATATCATCAAGTTTCCACTCAATAACGTCCAACTCCTCAGGTTCATCTCCAGGGACACGATGCGCTGTTAAATCTTGTGCTAACACAATCGTTGTAATATGCCCCATATAGCCAGGTGCTAAACTCAATTCTTTCATTATCGTTAAATTAGCTGACTCATAGCCCACTTCCTCCATAATTTCACGATTTGCCGCCGCCAACACATCTTCTCCCGCCTCAACCTTGCCTTTGGGGAAACCTAACTCGTAGTTTTCAGTCCCTACCGCATATTCACGGATTAGCAATAAGGTATCATTATCCAGCATCGGTACAATTAAAACGGCTCCCTGCCCTCTGCGCACTAAACGTTCATATTGGCGTTTTTCACCATTTGAAAATTCCAAATCAACGGCTTCAATGGCAAATAATCGACTGCTGGCAACCACTTCTTTTTGATGTATAGTCGGCTTTTTCATAGCACCCCCTGAGACCTCATTAATATGCTAAATAAAATTCCTATGGATTGGCAAAATATCCACACGGTATTTCTTGATATGGACGGTACTTTACTGGATTTACACTACGATAACCATTTCTGGCTTGATTATGTACCTAAGTGCTATGCCGAAAAGCATCAACTAAAGCCAGAGGAAACTAAAGACTTGCTAGCATCACGCTACGGAAAAATTCAAGGAACACTCAACTGGTATTGCCTTGATCACTGGAGTGAACAGCTAGGATTGGATATTCCCGCACTAAAACAAGACGTTGCTGAGCGCATAAAAATACGCACAAATGTTAAACCTTTTCTTGAATTTTTACAGCAACAAAACAAGCACATTATATTGCTAACCAATGCGCACCCTAAAACCGTTGCAATAAAATTTCAGCACGTCGCCATTGAAAAATACTTCGATAAAATAATCACCTCGCATGATATTGGCATGGCAAAAGAAGAGGATGGATTTTGGGATAAACTACAGCAAGGACTTGATTTCAAGTGTGAAAACAGCCTGTTTATAGATGATAGCTTATCCGTATTACGCGCCGCACAACGCCATAATATAGCGCACTTATTAGCAATTCATCAGCCAGACTCACAACAACAAGCAATCGATACGGAGGAATTTACAGCGCTTGAGTGTTTTCGGCAGTTGTTTTAAGAAATCCCATTAAATAGCGACCAATTTACTCCTTAATCTGCTCCAAAACCGTAAAGTATACCGCCTGAACAACCTGCGCCATTTTTTCATAATCCAGCCGATCTGCCGTATCATTCACTGTGTGATACGCCATATTGCGCGCAAAAGCAGTATCTGTAATCATCACAGCAGGATAATCCATGAGCCAATAATTACGATGATCCGAGAAATCAATACCAGGAATAATCGTTGGTGCATTAATTGAATACACAGGCAAGCGTGTACTGTTACGAAAGCTTTTCTTTACTTTGCGGGCGGTCATCATATTGCTCATATTGGCAACCACGCCAATAAAGTTGCCTGTATCGGGGTAAATTTTATCAAGTAATGGCACGGGATATTGTTGCGAACCTGCTTTGTCAGAAAAATAGCCAATCATTTCCAATGACATCATCAGCGTGACCTGTTTTCCTGCGTCTTTCATACTTTTGGCATGAATATAACTGCCCATATTGGTACTGTTATAAAAGGGCTGTTCCTCCAAAGTATAAGCAACCAACTCAACACGCGATGTTAATTTAATATTAGAAAGGAGTCGCGCTAATTCGAGCAGCCCAGCAACACCACTAGCATTGTCATCAGCCCCTGGCAAACCATGATCCGTATCATAATGCGCACCGACCACGACAACCTCATTGGTGTCAGGTCCAAAGCTTAAAATAATATTATGAAACAGCTCATTATCAACTTGGTAAGTCTGCCGATAAGGTGTGCCATATTGTTGCAGCTTCTTTTCTATCCATAGCACGGTGGGTTCTAATGACTTTTCATTACCAAAACGGGCAGGCAATGTTTCACTTAGTGCCACCACATCATTGCGCAAGGTTTCAGTGCTTACCTCAGGAGTCTCTGCCTGTTCTCCTGAAGTCCATACAGGCTGAGTCAGTAAAAACCAGAGTACGAAAAATAATAAAAATAAAGCAGCAATCAATTCAATCATAATTTTCAGTAATGTATTCACATTGAGTTCTCTTAAAAATCGCCCCCAAAAACATCCATTTGTCGTTGTGTAATTCGCTCGAAACTCAGCCCTTTAAAGTTCAAAATACTATCAGCAACAGGTGCTAATTGTCGCTCACTATAGTGCTGATAATCAATGTTTTTTGAATTATTTTCAATGGGTTCAGCACCATCCAATGTAATTATATAATGAATAATACGGTTTGGATGCTTCATTTTTAATGCTGCTTTTACATGTGGTGATTGTGTTTTCGTATACGTTTCTAATGGACGAAGTAAACGTTTTTTATAGACTAGCTTATGGTCTAGCTCGCCACGCCAAAGCTTATCATTCGTGTCTTTAATAAAATCAAGATAGGGTTGCTCAAGAAAGATGCGCTGATACAGTTCTTGCTGGAACTCACGCGCTAATAATGTCCAGTCACTACGCACAGTTTCCAGCCCTTTAAACACCATTTCCAGCTTATCCTGCTTTTTTATCATCCCTGCATAGCGTTTTTTACTGCCTGTTTTCGCGCCTCTTAACGTAGGCATAAAAAAGTGGATATAATGTGTTTCAAATTCTACTTCAAGATAAGATTTAAGCTGGAATTGTCGGTGTAGTCGTGCTTGCCAGTATTGATTCAAATCTACCGCTAGCTGATTGCCAATAGCAGAGACGGTTGCTTCATCGAAGCGTTCATCCAGTGAAACAAAGACCGAATCCGTATCACCATAAATAACAGGATAGCCTTGTTGCTCAATCACATCTCGACTACGTTGAATAATCTCATGCCCACGAAGGGTAATACTGCTGGCAAGCTGAGGATTAAAAAAACGGCAACCTGTAGAGCCTAAAACACCATAAAATGAATTCATAATGATTTTAATTGCTTGCGACAAAGGCGCATTTTTATGTTGTTTGGCATTGTCACGTTGTTGCCACAGCTCGGTGACAATCTCAGGTAAAATATGTTGCTCGCGGGAAAATTGAGCGGCAATAAAACCTGCAATAGTGTCAGCAGATGCGCTCTTTAATCCGATTGCCAATCCTAGCGGGTCTATTTTAAAGGTGCGGATAATACTGGGATAAAGGCTTTTAAAATCCAGCACCAGTATATTTTTATACAAACCAGGCTGAGAGTCCATGACATACCCACCAGGGCTATTTTCAGGGTTGGGATGACTGCCAATATCAGGCGCAACAAAGCCATGTCGATGCAAACGCGGCAGGTAAAGATGATCAAATGCTGCCGCAGAACCTCCAATACGATCCATAGCCAAGCCTGTCATTTGCGCACGCTGAATAAAGAAGTTGATAAGATCTGTTTTCGCGAAAATTTCTGCCACTAAACGGCAATCTTCAAGGTTATATTCGGCTAATTCCAAAGGTGCTTCACGATACTGACGACGAATCTCAGTCAACTTATCGTCACCACTTTGGATTAATTTATCACGCCCTAATAATTGCTGTGCAACAAACCCCAGCGCATAACGTTCAAATGACCAAAAAGCACAGCGCAAACCACTAATACCATCTAAAACAATCCGTCCAGAAATACGCGCAAAGCTATTTTGCCCACCTTGTTGGCTACTTAGAATAATCGCCTGATCATCACCACGTCCAAGATCAAAAGGAATACGCAATTGCTTGCACTTCCATTGAATAAACTCCAAATCAAAAGACACCACATTCCAGCCTAAAATAAGATCAGGATCATGTTGTTTTATCCATTGGAAAAATGCCTGCAACGTCGCCCGCTCTGTTCTATGCCAGCTAATATCAGGGCTATTCGTGCTATTTTTAGGTTGTTTACGACGCATAAAAACATGTGAATGCTCTGCACTTAATACCGCGATAGAATACAGTTTTCCGCGCAAGTCTTCTGTTTCAATATCCAATGAAACCCATGAAAAATCAGGCTGAAACGTGGCAGTTGTTAGCTTAGGATTACGGCATTCTAGGTAGTTGTTTTTTTGTATGATTTGACCTTCAATTTGCAAAGGCGCCGTAATAAAACGCTCCATTAAATAGCGTTCTGTCGGCTTGATTTCCGATTCTAATAACTGGGTTTTATCATAAGCAAGGTGGTGGCGTAGTGCATTAAGGTCGCGTTGCTGCGGAAAATACAAACCATCAACTGCTTCATTCTCTAAGGTACTGAGATTTAAAGGCTTACGTTGAATATTCGTGGCAATTTTCAACTGATTATCACGGCGTATAAAACACACCGCGTGTTGCCCACTGAGCACCACCCGTACGATGTTTTTTGCGCACTTAATCCAATAAATTAATTCCACACCCTCGGAGGTATCACGCCATTGACGCGTTAACAGAAAGCCTTTTAACGTAGTTGGATAATTCATAGAGAATATAAAGTTTGAGTTCTAGCGCAACCAATGACGATGCCATACACTTCTGTCATTGTTTTAATCATTGGGTTTAACATCATGCCATCAGATATTACCGTACTGGATATTATTGCATTGTGCTTTTTCTTTAGCACTTGGTATAGCATTTCTTTGCTGAGTAAACACTATAAAAGTCAAGATAAAGTAACACTCAGCAGTATCTCGAAATCGTATCGAAATCAATGGATGCTGTATTTACTAAAGCGTGAAAACCGTATGCCTGATGTTGCTTTAGTAGGCAGTTTAATGCGCAGCGTGTCATTTTTTGCATCGACAAGTTTATTAGTGCTCGCCAGTTTAGTTGCCGTCTTTGGCGCTGTTGAAGAAGCCATCAACATCACCTCCGATATTCCTTATGCCCAGCAAGTTTCTTCTGCCTTCTGGAAACTTAAATTTTTACTACTGGTTTCCATTTTTGCCTATGTATTTTTCAAACTGGTTTGGTCAATTCGTCAATTTAACTCAACGGTATTCATGATTGGTGCCGCCCCTGATACCTTTGACAGTGACACCGAACTATTTGCCTATGCTAATAATCTCGGTATTGTTATTAACCGAGCCAACCAACATTTTATTGAAGGCATGCGCGGCTTTGAATATGCATTAGCCGTACTTGCATGGTTTATTCATCCTAGTATTTTTATACTCGCCATTCTGATTGTTTCATTGGTTATTTATAGACGTGAATTTGCGTCTCGTACCATGAAAGCAATGATTGATGATTAACGTCAGTAAGTTTCTACTTGTGAAAGGTTGTTAAAAATATAAAGTACTAAATTTACCCAGCGTCTTAAATTCACTCACTTATTTTTTTGACTTTTGAGTAATTCAAGCTATATTTGAAGGGTTAGCATGTCTTTTTTATATCGATAGGATTTTCGTGTTAGTAATTCGCCCTACTAAGCTGGTGGAACAGCGAAGCAGGACTTCATTCATCAATCAAAGAAGGATTGACAAATGCGTTATCAAGTATATCTATTGCGTCTG
>JAGLBQ010000252.1 GCA_023146675.1 Cocleimonas sp.
CGTAAAACCATCCTATTTGGACAGGCGCACTTAGGTGATTCAGGGCATGGTGATGAAGACCGTGTTGCACTGCTTCCAGACAATGCTGAAATTTGTGGTTGTAATGGTGTGACAAAATGCGAAATAGTCAATGCCATTACCGAGAAAAAATTATTCACACTTGAAGAAGTGCAAGCTCATACCAAAGCATCTTCCTCTTGCGGATCTTGTACTGGCTTGGTTGAATCCCTACTTGCCCACACCTTAGGGGGTGATTTTGAAATCGCACCCAGCAAGAAAGGAATGTGCGGTTGTACTGACCATTCACATGATGAAGTGCGCACCGCAATGCGTAAACAAGGCTTTAAAACACAGCAGGAAATTCGCGGCTATCTAAATTGGAGTACCCCAGATGGTTGTCCTACTTGTCGTATGGCAATCAACTACTACCTGTTATGTGAATATCCAGGTTACGATGATCCACAGTCTCGCTTTATCAATGAGCGTGCGCACGGTAATATCCAAAAAGATGGCTCTTACTCGGTGGTTCCACGTATGTTTGGTGGTATGTGTACGGCTGATCAACTGCGCTCTATTGCTGATATATCTGATAAATACGAGGTGCCAGAAATGAAAGTAACAGGCGGGCAACGTATTGATATGTTTGGTATCAAGAAAGAAACATTGCCTTTAGTTTGGAAAGACTTATCAGATGCAGGTTTCGTCTCAGGTCATGCTTATGGTAAAGCCATGCGTACCGTTAAAACCTGTGTAGGTGATACATGGTGTCGCATGGGAACGCAGGATTCCACAGGGTTAGGGGTCAAGCTAGAAGAGCTTACTTGGGGTTCTTGGATGCCACATAAATTTAAACTTGCAGTATCAGGTTGTCCTCGTAACTGTGCAGAAGCCACGATTAAAGATATTGGTGTGGTGTGTGTTGATTCTGGTTATGAATTACACGTAGCAGGTAATGGTGGTATCAAAGTGCGTGTCACTGACTTCCTCACCAAAGTAACAACGGAAGAAGAAGTGATTGAGTGGACAGGCGCATATTGTCAGCTCTATCGTGAAGATGCTATCTACTTAGAGCGCACCGCCCCTTGGGTAGAGCGAGTTGGTTTGCAGAAAATAAAAGATGCTTTAGAAGATGAAGCACAGCGTAAAGAACTTCATGCTCGCTTCTTAGAATCACAAAAACATGCACAAATAGACCCTTGGAAAGCGGCGGCTGAAGGGAAAAATGCGCATGAATTTCAAACCATTAAAGTAACCGCTTAACTCAAAAATACAACACACACTAACCCCCATAGACACCGATATTATTAATATCGGTGTCTATGGGGGGTTAAAAACAGATAGGTATAGTAAATGAACGACTGGACACAAGTTGCAAAACTAGAAGAAATCCCCGCATTAGGCGCAAGAACAATAGAAATTAATAGCATGACCATTGCCGTATTTCGCAATAGTAATGATCAGGTCTTTGCTCTAAAAGATGAATGCCCGCATAAAAAAGGACCGTTATCACAAGGTATTGTACACGGAACAACCGTTACCTGCCCACTGCATAACTGGAAAATCAGTCTTGAAAGTGGTGAAGCAATTGCACCTGATGAAGGTTGTACCAATGTATTTGACGCCAAAATAGAAGATGGCATTGTTTATATAAAAGAAAAAGGAACTCTATAGAGTGAGTTGATAATGACTCTTGGTCATGTCTGAGTCATTATCGGCTTGTTTAAATAGGCGTCTTAGATTGTTCTAGTGAAAAATAAAGAGTGGCAATAAAAAGGCACTTGTTTGGGCTTACCTCAAAAGAAAAATAGCTGAAAAATCAGTCTTAAATATTTATTTGTTCCCTTATGAGCCAAAAATCCTAAATGTATGCATAGATTAGCGATTGTTCCACTATGGAATAATCACACTCAAGCATCCCTAATCATTATGCCTGCGAGGCTGTCTTTTATATCAGTTCATCGCTTGCATAATCATTTTCAGCATGTATTCAGTGTTAAAAAATAGATAATGGCGCTCAAAGAGTAAGAGATACGCCATATGAAAGACTATACCGCAACTAACCCTGATGTTTCATTCGATACCTCAGCAAATCAAGATAATATCATTCACTCAGATGCTAAAACTGAGCTGATTTATTTATGGTTTTTTTCCTTTTGTTGGAATGCCTTTGTCTTTGGCTTTATTTTTTTAGGGCAGGATGAATTGCTTAAAACAGTAGATGATTCCCCTATACTTTATGTTTTTATTATCTTTCCACTTGTTGGTTTTGCTTTTCTTTATTCTGCTATTAAAGGAACGATTGCATGGTTTAGTTTTGGTGAAACACCTTTAGTTCTTAGCGTATTCCCAGCTAAATTAGGTGAAGAAATTACAGGCTATATTGATATTGATACCGAATATTCTTTAGCTAAAAAAGCAATCATTTCTCTTAGTTGTCATCATCATTTCTTAGAAAAATCAGAGGGTGAAACGGAACAAAGAATGGAGGTGGTTTGGCAAGATGATATTTCCGTATCGACTCAAGCGACTCTAAAAGGTAGTCGTCTTTGTTTTTCATTTCATCCTCCATCGGATCTGTCTGAAACACAGAAAAAAAGCAAGGACTACCATGAATGGGTTATCCATGTTGAATTGCCCTTAATAGGTAGTGATTTTGAGCGAAAATACACTGTCCCGATTGCAAAGGCGGATAAAGATAGAATTCAAGCATCTTCTAACCCTAATCCTGTTAGTAAGAGCTTATATAAAACACAACAAGATAGTGTCAACTTAAAGGAAGAGCCAGCAAAGGCTATTCCTGATATATCAACATCACTCAGTGGAAAGTTATTTCATTACCCCGCATCACGACATAGAGTTTTTGCTATTGGTTTCATTATGGTGGCTCTATTTATTGGTTTTTTTCTCTACTATATGTACCAAGAATTTGCTGATTTTCTCCCCTTGAGTAGCTTGTACATCTTTTCACTTGCTGCTATTGCTCCTATTGGATTTTTCTGCTTTGGTTTGCTTGCGCTAGGATATACATTAACGGTAGAAGCTAGTTTAAAAGGTTTTGAGATCACGCATCGCCTTCTATTTTACCAACATAAAGGGATGCTTGAGGCGTCGAGGATTGTGGATATAAAGATTGAAAAATCTGGCTCAGCAAGCATTAATGGTCACAGCTCTCGTGTTTGGTATAGCTTGCAAGCGGTGGAAAAAGATGGGGCTGAAAGCACCATTGGTGATAATCTTGAGGGTTATCGTTATGCAAAATCAGTGCGTCAACAGTTGATTGATGCGCTAGGTAGTCGTTGGAAACCATCGAAGGTAAGCGAGTCGGTTAAACCTAAACCTAAATCTAGAATAGATAAGATAGAACCCGTAGCACGTATTTTTAGCAAGATAGTGCCTTTCATTGGTTTAGTGTTGTTAGCCTACGATTTAAGAGATTTTATTTTTAGAATAATGGGCTGATAAGTAGAGGGTTGGGGAAACCTAAATATATATTTTCTGCTTATTTTTTGACTGAAAAACTAACACTGTCACGCCTAGGAATGATAGCGTTAGCTTTTCTAAATCAATGTGAATCTATTACGACATTTCAAGCATTAAAGAATTCAGCTTATGTACAAACCCAGCAGGGTCTTCAAGCTGTCCACCTTCTGCAAGCAATGCTTGATCAAACAACACACTAGCCCATTCCTTAAATTTGTCATCATCCGTTTCAGCCGTCATGCGGGCTAGTAAGGGATGAGCAGGGTTTATCTCAAGCACAGGCTTGCTGGATGGCATTTCATGCCCCGCTTGTTTCATCATTTGCTGCATATAAAGCGCCATATCCTGCTCGCTTAAAATCAAACAAGAAGGTGATGATGTTAAACGATGCGATACGCGTACATCTTCAACCTTATCGCCCAGCTCTTCTTTCAGTTGCTTAACAATAGAGGCGGCTTCATCTTCAACTTTCTTCTGCTCTTCCTTATCTTCATCAGAATCAAGCTCGCCTAGATCAAGATCACCTTTAGCAACAGACTGTAATTTCTTACCATCAAATTCAGTGAAACTCCCCATCATCCATTCATCTACACGGTCTGAAAGTAATAAGACTTCAATACCCTTTTTACGGAAGATTTCTAGATGTGGGCTGTTTTTAGCCGCATTAAACGTTTCAGCACTCACATAGAAGATTTTATCCTGACCTTCTTGCATACGCTCAACATAGGACTCAAGAGAGATCGTTTGCTCACTATTGTCTGTTTCTGTTGACGAGAAGCGGAATAATTTAGCAATGCGATCTTTATTATCGTGATCTTCAACCACGCCTTCTTTGATAGCCTGACCAAATTCCTTCCAAAATGAAGCATATTGACCATCATCTTTTTTAGCCATTTTTTCTAGCAAGCCAAGGATCTTCTTAACAGATGCCTTGCGCATAGAGTCAACGGTGCTATTACTCTGCAAAATTTCACGCGATACATTTAAGGGCAGGTCATTTGTATCAATGAGTCCACGAACAAAGCGTAGATAATGCGGCATTAGGTTTTCAGTGTCATCCATAATAAAGACACGTTTAACATAAAGCTTTATACCATTTTGTTGCTTTTGCTCATATAAATCCATGGGTGCTTTTGATGGAATATACAAAAGTGAGGTGTACTCAAGCTTACCTTCAACGCGGTTATGTGACCATGTAAGCGGCTCTTGCCAGTCATTTGAGACAGTTTTATAGAAATCTTTATATTCGTCTTTTTTTATTTCACTTTTAGGGCGAGTCCATAGCGCATTGGCTTTATTGACCGTTTCCCATGTCTCAGACGCTTCAACAGCTTCTTGAGCAGGCGCAACAACATTACCATCATCATCTTTAACTTCTTCTGTCGCCTCAACCGCTTCAATTTTATTAAGCATTTTAATAGGCAGTGGAATATGGTCAGAATAGGTTGAGATAATATTTTGCAGGCGGTATTTGCTAGCAAACTCTTTCTCATCATCTTTTAGATACAAGATGATTTCAGTACCATGATTATCCAACTCAACGGTTTCTAAACTAAAGCCACCTTCACCTGTTGATTCCCAGCGTGACCCCGTGCTTTTATCATCCCCTGCTTTACGTGAAGAAAGAGTTACCTTGTCAGCAACAATAAAGGATGAATAGAAGCCAACACCAAATTGTCCAATTAGATTAGAATCTTTAGCAGCATCACCCGTTAATTTTGCTAAAAATTCTTTTGTGCCTGATTTAGCAATCGTACCAATATTCTCGATGACTTCATCACGCGTCATGCCAATACCGTTATCACGTATAGTGACCGTATTTGCATCTTCATCAAAATCAACTTCAATGCGCAAATCACCATCACCTTCATACAGCGAATCATCTGAAATGGCTTCAAAACGTAATTTATCACAAGCATCAGCAGAATTTGAAATCAGCTCACGCAGGAAAATCTCCTTATTCGAGTAAAGTGAGTGAATCATAAGCTGAAGCAGTTGATCTACTTCAGTCTGAAATTGCATATTTTCTTTATTGGCAGATTTTGTCATAGTTTTTTCCTGAATCGATATTCTTATTAAATTGACGGTGTAGGGAAAAGTGAGGGCAGGGCGCTAGAATTCAACTGGATTTGTGGGGAATTGTGAAATAATTGTGATGTTTGTTTGGTAATTTGCCGTTTTCTTCTTCTCTCTGTACTAAAAAAGAGCAACGTTGCAGATTGCTATGCCTTCCTATCGTTAGCTTAGACTGCATACGGTCTGCTGGATGAGATAACTTTTTATAGAATACTTTAGTACAATATCTCAGACGTTAAAACATAAACTGATACCGTAAGGAAAAATCCAATGATAATCCACCAACAAGGCAAAGTTCACGGCAATCGCCGAGACTGGCAAAATCTGCGTTCTATACTTCCCTATTTAATGGATTATCGCGGTAGAGCGTTATTAGCATTGGCTTTTTTAGTGCTATCCAAAGTAGCAAATGTGGGTATTCCTATCACGCTAAAAGCCATTGTAGATTATTTGGAAGGGCATCAAACACAAGTCCTCATTTTACCCGTTGCTTTGCTATTAGCGTATGGTGCTTTGCGCCTATCCAGCTCACTCTTTAATGAATTACGTGATACCATTTTTGCTAAAGTTCGCTATCGCGCCATGCGGCGGCTCTCTACACGTGTGTTAGCGCATTTGCATAATCTATCATTGCGTTTTCATCTTGATCGAAAAACAGGTGCCATTAGTCGTGACTTAGAACGTGGTACACGCTCTGTTGGCACAATTATGAATTTTATGGTGTTTAGCATTATCCCTGTGATGGTAGAGTTTTCACTCGTTGCGGTTATTTTACTGAGTCAATATGCCCCTGTTTTTACACTCATCACCTTTGGTACTATTATTGCTTATATGAGCTTCACCTTTTTTGTTACCGAATGGCGCATGGAGTATCGCCATGAAATGAACCGACTTGATTCTGAAGCAAATAGCTATGCCATTGATAGTTTAATAAACTACGAAACTGTCAAATATTTTAATAATGAAAAACAAGAGCTTGAACGTGTTGATGCGACA
>JAGLBQ010000253.1 GCA_023146675.1 Cocleimonas sp.
GGCAGGATGAAATTAATGCGTTACTTGATTTTTTATCGGATTGTCCAATGGATGTGATTTTTGTCAGTAATGAAACAGGTTTGGGTATTGTGCCAATGAATCAACTAAGCCGTCAGTTTATTGATTTGGCGGGGGATTTGCATCAGCGTATAGCGGCTGTTTCTGATCGGGTGATTTTAACGGTGGCGGGGCTACCCATGGTTTTAAAAGGAAATTTATAAGTGTCATCAGAGTGGATTATGGATGCCGTTGCTTCTCTTAATAAAGTAACGCAGAAAAATGCAGAGCAAAGGCAGGCGACATTAACAAAACCTGCGGGTTCTTTAGGGGTGTTAGAACGTTTGGCAATTCAGTTTGCGGCGTGGCAGGGAAATGATCAACCGCAGCTTGATAAGGTACATATTAGTATTTTTGCAGCCGATCATGGGGTTGCAGAGGAGGGAGTGTCTGTTTTTCCACAGGTTGTTACAGGTGAAATGGTTAAGAACTTTGTACGGGGTGGTGCAGCGATTAGTGTATTAGCACAGCATCATCAGGCGACGTTAGAAATTATTGATGTGGGTGTCAAAGACTTTCCTGAGATGGAGGGTGTTATTCGTGCTAGAGCAGGAAACGCTAGCAATAATATCGTTGAAGAAGATGCGATGACAGAAGCGCAGTTGCAGTTGGCATTAGAAGCAGGAAGGGAAGCCGCTGAACGTGCTAATGTTAGTAATGCGCAGTTGTTTATTGGTGGTGAAATGGGAATTGCAAATACCACTAGCGCCACCGCAATTGCTTGTGCGTTATTGGGTGTTTCTGATGCAGCAGAGCTGACGGGCGCAGGAACTGGGCTTGATAAAGTTGGAATTAAGCATAAGTCCGCTATAGTAGGGGCTATACTTGATCGTTATAAAAAAGAATTAGCGCAACAAGGCTTCGAGGGGGATAATCAGGTATTGCACCTCTTGCGCATGGTCGGTGGTTTTGAGATAGTGGCTTTGGTGGGTGCTTATATGCGCAGTGCGCAGTTGGGTATTCCCGTATTAGTTGATGGGTTTATTACTACAGCAGCAGCATTGGTTGCAATAAAAATAAATGAAAAAATTAAACCTTGGATGTTATTTTCTCACTGCTCTGCTGAGTCAGGACATGCAAAAATTTTATCTACCTTGGATGTTAAATCACTCGTTGATTTTGATATGCGATTAGGAGAAGCTAGCGGTGCGGCAGTGGTTATTCCATTAATCCAACAAGCACTTGCTTTACATAATAATATGGCAACTTTTGCAGAGGCAGAAGTGTCGAAATAGCGTATAAAAAGAATGATACCAAAAACAACAGTGATAGACCTACTTCGTCATGGCGAAGTAGAAGGCGGCGATATTTTTCGTGGCAGTACCGATGATAAACTTACCGATGATGGTTGGGATCAAATGCAAGCGACATTGCAAGGGGATGTCGCTTGGGATGTGATTGTTTCATCTCCTTTATTACGTTGCGCTGAGTTTGCAGGCTCGTTGGCTGACCAAGAAGATATAAAATGTGAAATTATTGATACGCTGGAAGAAATTGATTTTGGCGAGTGGGAAGGTCAGTCTCCTGATGATTTGCTCAAAGATAATGATGAAACACTGAAGCGTTGGTGGGCTTCTCCAACCAAGCAAACACCGCCAGAAGGGGAGGATTTTCACAATTTTAGGGCGCGGGTATTAAAATCTCTAAAACAAATAACCGAAGAGTATAAGGGTAAGCGCATTTTGCTTATTACCCATGCAGGTGTGATTCGAGTTATTTTGATGTATATTTTGGGGATGCAGGAAGAAAATTTATTCCGTCTCAATGTAGACTATGCCAGCCTGTCAACCATTCGCATGTATCACGATGACACAGGGGCTTGGGGTACATTGATTTCGCACGGCTGTCATACGACCTAGTTTACTCAAAGAGTATATGTCTCCTTTCATTAAATCATTTTTTATAGCGCAGACTTTTCTAACACGCATACCGACGCCTAAAATTGCTGATATGACTGAGGAGGAGATTTCTACCTCGCTTCTTTATTATCCTCTCATTGGTTTTTGTATTGGCTTATTTTTGGTGCTCATTGCATCATTGCTATCGAATACTG
>JAGLBQ010000254.1 GCA_023146675.1 Cocleimonas sp.
ATGGGTGCTGGGTGATAAGAATAAAGTTATGTATTCGGTCAATAGATTGAGTGGACAAATTTAGTTTTTGTAATTGTTCGCTCGCATAGACAGCACTATCAAACTCATTCGTTTTACTGCTCGGATCATAAATGACATCATGAAACCAAAGTGCAAGCTCCACTTCAAAAGCATTCTCCAGCTTATTAGACACATTATCTAGATGCGTTAAGCACACTTTAATATGCTCAAACGTATGATAGGCTCGGTGTGATTCTGCATAGAACAATCTTAAATGATCATATAAAAACTGCTTAATCTCATAGTCAACTGACTGATTTTCTAATAAGGAAAACCAGCGTTTCTGGTAAATATCATTGCTGCACATAATGTTTTCTCTAAAAATGAAAAGAGGAACTAGTGATAGTAAAAAATGTCTTATGCAACGAGTCATGCAATCTAAGACTCTAACTATATAATTATAAAAGGGATGGAAAAATGAAAATACAATTAATGCTAGCAAGCATTGTTTTATCAACAGCAACATTTGCACTAAGCGGTTGTAACTCAGGCGCAGCAAAAGGAGCAGCAGTAGGCGCCGTTGCAGGAGCGGTTGCGGGTAGGTCAACAGGAGATCATGGTGATCAACGCACTAAAGAGGGCGCATTAATTGGCGCAGCTGCAGGCGCAATTATTGGTAACGAAAGAGATAAGCGCAGATAGATTATTGTAGACTTTACACGCTTAAAAAAGCCCACACCTTGTGGGCTTTTTTGTAATCAGTCATCATTCTTAAATGCCCTACAGCACTGTACTACTAATCAAATCAATAAAATATAATCAATCCTTGGTATCAGAGTAAAAATTAGGGCTGATTTTTCAATCTACTCTTGTATTAAAAAAGCAACCAATATACAGGCACTTGAAAAGCGCAATATAGCAAGATAATTTTGCTGGATGCACTATCACTTACCCACCTACGAATTCTCAATAAATTAAAATAATGAAGGAAATATCACCATGAACAATAACTGGTTTTTAGACTACGATAATGGCAAGAAAATAGGACCTATTTCAGAGGATGAAGCACGCGAATATGTCAAAAAAAATAAAAATGGCTTTGCTTGGAAAGAAGGGTTTAGTGATTGGCAACCCATTGATTCTATTGGCGAGCTAACAGGTAATAAAAATCCATTCTTAAGCAGAAAAACAGCCCCTCCATCACGCCTCACAGGCGGTAAGACCATGCGTGCGGATGAAATTGACTATAAGATTTTTGGTGAAGACATCCAATATGTTGAAATTGAACTCGACCCAAATGAAAGCGCTATTGCGGAGGCAGGTTCAATGATGTATAAAAATAGTCATATTATGATGGACACCGTCTTTGGTGATGGCTCAGGGTCAGAAGAGGACACGGGTGGTTTCTTTGGCAAGTTAGTTGGCGCAGGAAAGCGTCTTGTTACAGGCGAAAGTCTCTTTACAACCGTCTTCACCCATGCTGGCGTGGGTAAAGCTACCGTTGCCTTTGCAGCACCCTACCCTGGGCGAATTATTCCCGTTAATCTAGCTGACATGGGCGGCAAAATCATTTGTCAAAAAGACTGTTTTCTGTGTGCAGCTAAAGGCGTTGCTATTGGCATTCACTTCCAGAAAAAAATTCTTACGGGTTTATTTGGCGGTGAAGGTTTTATTATGCAGAAGCTTGAAGGTGATGGTTTAGCCTTTATTCACGCAGGCGGTATGCTAAAAGAAATCGAATTAAAGGCAGGCGAGACACTGCATCTGGATACAGGTTGTTTAGTTGCAATGGAACCGAGTGTACACTTTGACATCGAACAGGCAGGTGGAATTAAAACAAGCTTATTTGGTGGGGAAGGCTTCTTCTTTGCCAAGCTACAAGGCCCTGGTCGTATTTGGGTACAATCATTACCATTCTCTCGCTTGGCAGGTCGTATGTTATCTGCCGCACCTCAAGGTGGAGGAAAAGATGTCGGTGAAGGATCAGCACTGGGTATGCTGGGGGATATTGTGATGGGCGACAGGCGTTAATATCTTTATTATATTTGGAGGAAAAAGCTGAAGCTTTTATTCATAAGAGATGAAGCTTTAGTTTTTCACTCAAATTAAGGGTATCTTTTTTCGTATTCTGCATCTTTGTGAGATTATTACAAAACACCCAATAAAAAAGCGAACCCGATTAGAGCAATGACAACACCCCCTGCTCTAACGGCTATAGCCCCCCATGACCAGCGAGTCAATTCACCAAATAAGATACCCGCTAGATGCAATAATCCTGTCCCTATCACAAAGCCAAGACTATAGACTAAAGGGTTAGCGGCATTTGGCAATTCTGTTCCATGCGCATGACCATGAAAGATAGCAAATGCTCCAACTAAAATAGCAGCAATCCATAACGGTGGTCGTATTGCGAAAGCAACAGCAAGACCTAGTACCACACCTGATAGCGCAATACCTGTTTCAATATAAGGAATATTTACACCAGCAACGCCTAATGCACCACCAAAAGCCATTACTAATGGAAATATAAGGGGTAAAATCCAAATTGCAGGACGCCCTAAAAATGCACCCCATAAACCTACCGCTACCATCGCAACAACATGATCCAAACCTGTTATGGGATGAAAAAAACCACTGAGAAAACCACCTGTTATGCTTGCTGCGTCAGCATGAGCAAAAGCAACTGAGATTGTGCTTAGCAATAGTAATACGGCAAGACCCAGTGTCCTCAATATCTTCATACTATTCTCCATTTTGTATTATTTTCTTCATTCGATTTTTAAAATTGTCAAACTACTGGATTAAACTATTAAATGCAACTATCAGTGTAGCCCAAACAATCTAAAAATCTTATAATACCAACAATGTATAAAGAAGAATTACGAATAATCAAACGGCTTGATAATGGTAGCTTATATGCTGACCTTTTACTCATAGAAGAAATGTTTCGTTATCCCGATATGAGACAGGGTCACTTACGAATTACTTATGATAATAAAGGCAAGGTTTGTGGTTATTTACCAGTAGCTTATTATTACCACTCTACTAATGGCGATGATATCTTAAGCTATATCGCATCAATGCCTAACTCTCCACCTGTTAGTCCTACCTATACGCCAGGTGCTGAAAACATCCTAAAAAATATAGCACAATCCTATTTTGATTGTGATGTAATTGCAGATTTTCCATTTACCCAGCAACACACTACCGCAAGCTTATACGCTATGCCATTAAAGCAATACTGGCAGTTTCTCTCAGCATCTCGAAAAAAAGATTTACGAAGAAAGTTAAAGAAAACAGAATGCTTAACTATTCAGACTGGTAATTTAGAGGATATACGCAGTGCATGGCAGTGGATGCAGCTAATATGGGATCAGCGTAATGGGCGCTTTGGTAGTATCCCTTATCATCAATATCTTGAAACCACACTTTCATGGTTGAAGGTACTAGAAAAGTCACAACGAGTTGAATTAAAAATAGATAAATATATGCTAAATGGTCAAATGGTTGGCGTTAACTGCTGCGCTATCCATCGCTATAATAATCAATATCACTGTGATGATTATTTAACATGGTATAACCAAGAGAAAGCATCTGGTTTAGGTATTTCTAGCACTATCAATAACTTTACTAATCCTAAATTAGCGGGGTATCGCTATAATCTCAGCAACCCTGGTTTATATGGAAATACACAAGCAGGACATCAATATAAATGGGATATTATTCCTGAGCCGCTGAGGCTTACGCAGTCAGTGATTGATATTTCATAGTTATCCTGTAGCCCTTGAAGCACAAAACAGAGAACTTGATGCCCCTGTGTTCCGCTCACCTCAATACAAAACACATTAAATTAAGTAGTTTATATACTAAATTAACCCTAATGCACGCAAAGTTTCACGTGTAAGTCGTCCTGTTTTAAGCCCATGTTGTCGCTGGAATGCAGTTAGCGCAGAAACTGTTCCAGGACCTAATTTCCCATCAATACCACCTGTATTAAACCCTCTTTTTGTTAAAGCGGTTTGTATGCGTAAAATAGCATTTTGCTTTGTTAAACGAACCTTTGGCTTATTAACTTTACTCGCTTTTTTAACAACACGGGCAGGTGCGGGCTTACTCACTCGTATTGCTTTTTTAACAACTCGGACAGGTGCAGGCTTACTCACTCGTATTGCTTTTTTAGCAACTCGGGCAGGTGCAGGTTTGGCTTTCATCACCCTTTTGATTGCACGCGCCTCCTTTTTTGATGGCATATAAATCTTTTTAACCGCTGAAGGTCTATATCGATTAACTCGTGCTTTTTGAGGAGCGATAGCCTTTCTATAGCTGGCTTTCCTAATGACAGATTTATTATGTGCTCTGACTCGCTTTGGAGAAGCCATTTTTCTGCTATACGTTGCCTTTCTGTAATGATTTTTCTTTACATAGTTTGCCTTATGAGGACGTGCTTTAGCTCGTATAGTGCTACGCTTCTGAGAATACTTCTTTACGTAAGTCTTAGCTTTGCGGTGTTTAACTTGATACTGTTTCTTCTTATAATTGTGTTTTTTATGGTTTTTGGAAACATTAATTTTACAAACCACCTGTTTCCAAACATATCTAGCAGATGCTGTTTTTACACGATAGCGCTTATTTACATAACGTGCTGGTGTACGTATCGTTTTGTACTGGGAAGGCGAAATAAGTTTTTTATTCTTAACCGTTTTATAAATAGCTGCATGTGGTATTTTTAACGTCCTTGCTGCTCGTACAAGAACTTTTCGTTTAATATTTTTATAAACCGCAGGAATCTTTACTCGACAAAGAATTTCCCCTGTCGCATGATCAATTCTGGTAATTAAGCCCTTGCCTTTCTTCCATGCAAGGTAGCTAGGTTTAACCATCACCCGCTTATTCACCGTCTTATACACCGCAGGAATAACGCGTTGTGTATAGCTTATGGGCTTAACTAATACCTTCTTATTAGTCCAGCGATATTGAGGTCCTCGTGCAAGCACACGCTTAGCAGTGGCTTTTTTTACCAATACTTTTTTCGTTAGTGTTTTATACGTTGCTGGCTTTTTAACTTTTGCATAACATTGACCTGATTTTGCAGGTGGCATACCAATATTCTTCTTTATTGGCTTTGAGACCACTTTTTTCTTACTTTTACCAGCATAGCTTTTTTTAATCGCTTCTTTTTTCTGTTTTACATACCCAGTAACTACTTGAGAGCTTCCATGAATGCTATCATCCGTATACTGTGGTTTTATTTGTTGCTGGCTACAACCAGTTAATATTCCTGCTAAGAGAATACTTGAAACGGAAAGCTTGATAGGGGAATTCATAGCTCATTTCCTATTTGATTTTGCATGAAGTAACAAATATATGAAGAATTATATCTTGCGAATAATCGAACAAGCTAAAAATTTTCTTCCTGATTACGTTTACATTCAGTCTAGGTTCATGCTAATAAAAAAGAAGGGAAACAATGCTAAACGGTCTTATTTACCGTATAGGAGAATTTTATATAGACAATGTTAAACTTAATACTTTAGAGGAAAATCTCATGTTATCAGCTGTATCCAGAATACCAGCAGGCTCATCAGAGAAAGCAAAAAAACATTTTTCCGCATTACTTGCACACGAAACAGACTGCTGGGATGTGAATCATGCGGTCAGCAATAACAGAAAAGACTTTGTATTTTTGGATGTGCGCAGAGAGGAGTCTTATCAAAAAGGACATTTGCTTGGGCAATTAATTTACCCAACTGGAAGGTAAAAGCTGAGAATGTAAGCGAATACCCAACAGATACACTATTTGTTGTTTATTGTGCCGACCCCCATTGTAATGGTGTAGATAAAGCAGCTTTGTTTCTATCTAACATGGGCAGACCTGTGAAAAAAATGATAGGTGGAGTTACAGGTTGGCTAGATGAGGGGTTTAAACTTGTGACCTTATAAACATCTGCAACCTAATCATTAATTCATTTTTGTACTATCTATTAGATCAATTGAGATCAGAGTCTCACTTGCTGTGTAAATACATCATCTAATTCCTCTACTTGTTGCCGCTTCATCCAGTTATGCTGTTTTTTCTTATCAACGCCACTCGCTTCCAGAACAGCAACGGCCATATCTAACCCTCTCGGAAAGCTCTGCTGTAATATCGCTTGCATTCCTAATGCATCAAATCTTACTTTATCTGCTTCATTTTTTACGGATACAATTAATGTCAACTCAGGGTGACGCTCCATTACAATGGGAGCTAACTGGCTAGATATTTCATAATCTGCAAAAGTAATGGCAACTGTTTTCGCATGTGCCATTTTAATGGTGTCCATTAAGCGTAAGTCGGTTGCAT
>JAGLBQ010000255.1 GCA_023146675.1 Cocleimonas sp.
ATGTTGTAGGGAAGTGTTTTATCTTCATCTTCTTGCCAGAACATAGCGGTATTGTCCTATTTTAACGTGCTGATTCAAACGTCAGATTAAGCTGCTCATGCCAGTCTTCTGGGCGATCATTATAATTAGGCGGCTCTATATCGACCTGAAAAAACAATTCACCTGTTTCTACAGCAAAGGTTTGAATCGTTTCTTTTAGTTCTTCAAAGCTAGAAATATCATTGCCGCTTTGTAGTAAAATTGCGCTTAGTGATAGCATGTTTTTATACTCTTTTAAAGATTGCTGGAATGGGGTTAAGTATGGGTGTTTGTGCGTAAATCCAAATTCATTAACTGGGCTTGGGTTTAGTAAAGAGCCAGAGGAATGAAAACGTCTTTAGGCATGAATACGATCAAAATACCGTCCGCGATACAAAAGCCGCTTGTTCTGCGGATCATCACTGTCTTCAAACCCCGTTCTACAATGCAATATATTATTACAAATAAGCCCTTCATGCGCTTGCAGTGTATAGCGCAGTATATAGGGTGAGCCATTTTTCCATAATTGTTGTAGAAACTCTACGGCTTCTAAAGTAGCACTGTCTTGTTGCCATTCTATATTGCGTGTGCGTGCAGAGTAGCGCATATGTAGAGCGCCCGTTGGGTGTAGTGAAAAAACTGGCCCTGTTTGTGCGGCGCGGATTTCTTTGCCATTAAGAATATTAGCAGGAATGGTCATGGCATCGCTTTGCATAAAAGCACGGATATAGTCAGGATTTTCATCACGCAATAGAATATAGGCAAGCTCATGATCAAAAACTAGACTTTCACCACCAGCAAGGGCAGGACGCTCGCAATGTAATATAAATCCATTAATCTGTTGTTCAGGGGTGTTGTAATAGCCATCCGTGTGCCAGCTTAGGCGTTTATCAGAATAGGGGATGTACTGATGCTGCCCCTCATGCTTGCAAACAGTAATGGAGGTGAGTTTATCGTCATCTGCACAGAGGTTGTTATCCAGCTTGTTGAGTCCAAAAAAGTGTGCAAACTGTGGTACTTTGTGTTTGTTATTTGCAGGTTTGCTATCAGGTTTTTTAAAGCGATACAGCCCCATGTTATATTTATTAACTAGTGCAAGTAGCTTATTGGTTTCACTTGCTTTTGGGGCGATTTCATTATCTATGTCAACAAATAAATGATTAATATTAGAGGTGAAATTAAGTAATTTTTTTTCGCGCCAGTGTTGGTAGGCAGTATCATTGGAAAGTGAGTAGGGGCTGCTATTAATATCCATAATAATACTCGTGTTTATTGCGAAAATAATATATAAGGATATGCTACTATAGCGCATTTTCAGTGCTAATTTATGTGCAATTAGAGTGCCTACCTCTTTATAGATAGGGGTAAGGCTTGATACCATCTCATGGGTGGGGTTTCTTCTAATCACACATAAGCATAGACTTTGCAACATCTCGCAATATTGCGATTTTTAAATATTTTGATGGATTGAGTGTTCATTTTAATCAATATGATGCTTGATCACTCAATCCATAAAGTATCAATTTTTAGGAGGCATGCATGGCTGACATGAAGAAGTACCCAACGCCAATGTTGGATGTTCTGGAAGAAGGTGAATGGCCAAGTTTCATCACTGGCTTTAAAGATTTAAGAGATAATCACCCAGATGATCGTATCCGTAATGTAATCAATGGCCTAATGGGTCAGTTAGAGCATTCTTACGAAACCAAGATGGGTTACTGGAAAGGTGGAACAATCTCTGTATTTGGATACGGCGGCGGAATCATTCCTCGTTTCTCTGAAGTTGGTGATGCATTCCCAGAATCAAGAGAATTCCATACGTTACGTGTTCAGCCTCCAGCAGGTAACTTCTACGATACAGCCATGCTACGTCAGTTAGCCGATAGTTGGGAAAAATGGGGCTCAGGCCTGCAAACTTTCCACGGTCAAACAGGTAACATTATGTTTATCGGTTCTGACTCTGCGAGCTTCCAACCTTTCTTTGACGAAGTGAACGACTACGGTTGGGATCTTGGTGGAGCGGGTCCTTGTGTTCGTACAGGTATGTCATGTATTGGTGGCGCACGTTGTGAGCAGTCTAACTGTAATGAGCAAGCGATTCATCGTCATTTGCAAAATAACTTTACAGATGATGTGCATCGTCCTGCACTTCCTTATAAGTTCAAATTTAAGATTTCTGGTTGCCCTAACGATTGTCAAAATGCTATTGAGCGTGCTGACTTTGCGGTTATCGGTACGTGGAGAGATCACAAGAAAATTAATCAAGACGCATGGAAGGCATTTGTTGCTGAAAAAGGGCGTGACTATGTGATGGATAACGTGATTACACGTTGTACTACGGGTAGTTTAGCGCTAGGTGATGATGATTCACTGATTGCTGATGAGTCTAACTGTGTTCGTTCAATGCACTGTATGAACGTTGTTCCTAAGGCAATTAGCCCTGGAGACGACAAAGGCGTTACGATCCTTATGGGTGGTAAGCGTACACTTAAGATTGGCGACCTAATGGGTATCGTAATTGTTCCGTTCATGAAACTTGAGACGGAAGAAGATTACGAGACAATGGTTGAGCTAGCAGAAGAAGTTATCGACTTCTGGGCTGAGAACGGTCTTGAGCATGAGCGTTGTGGTGAGATGATCGAGCGTATTGGCTTGGTTAACTTCCTCGAAGGAATTGATGTTGATCCAGATCCAAATATGATCAAACAACCACGTAATGTTTCTTACGCACGTATGGATGGTTGGGATGAGGCTGCTGAAGAGTGGTTTAATCGTAAACGTGAAGAGAAGTCTGCGGCTTAATCTCGTTACAGAGACCCCCCAGTTACTATTAAATATTTAACGAGAGAAGAAAATTTCTCTCGTTGTTAAGAGATTAAGGAGATACATATGGCAGCTCCAAAAATGCGCGAGCCGATTGAGTCAGGATGTCCTGATGGATTTCAGTATATGCACCCGACGATGCGTCGTAACTACGGCACATGGGATTACCATGAAGATGTGCAGCCAGGTGTTATGGTTCACGTTGCTAAATTTGGTGATGATAAAGTTTGGACGATCAAAGCAGGTACTCAGCGTATCCTTGATGTGTTCACGTTGCGTGAGTTAATGGATATTGCAGATGAGCAGGGCGATGGTTTTGTTCAGTTCACTATTCGTTCAAACATTCAATTCTTTGTTGATGCAGAAGAAAAAGTAGCGCCTTTAGTTGCAAAACTAGAAGATGCTGGTTATCCAGTGGGCGGTACACGTAACTCAGTTGCGTCAATCTCTCATACACAGGGCTGGTTGCATTGTGATATTCCTGGAACGGATGCATCGGG
>JAGLBQ010000256.1 GCA_023146675.1 Cocleimonas sp.
TCGCAATCAACGTACAGCATACTAAGCCACCTAAGATTGATCACAGTCTTGTGGGTAATGTTTGTGAACGTCCTTCGGTTGTTGCGCGTTGTCCTGTTGCTGCGATTCGTCCTGCAATGGTTGATGGTAAGCCATCACTAGAAGTTGACGAGAAGAAGTGTATTTGTTGTGGTGCTTGTTATCCTCCTTGTCCTCCTATGCAAATCAATGATTATATGGATACGCAATTGGCGATCTGGATTGGTGGTAATCACTCCAATGCACGTGGCAAGCCTACCTTCCAGCGTTTAGTTGCTGCGGGTGTTCCAAATAATCCACCACGTTGGCCTGAAGCGACTGCAATCGTTAAGAAAATTCTTGATGTGTATAAAGCAGACGCACGTGATTGGGAACGTATCAATGAGTGGGTTGAGCGTATCGGTTGGCCACAATTCTTTGAGAAAACTGGATTGCCATTTACTAAATATCATATTGATAACTGGCGCGGTGCTCGTGCGAATTTGAATTCATCTACGCACATCCGCTTCTAATTTAGTTTGGTTAAGAGGAGTTTAGGTTTTGGCTTGAGCTCCTGTAAACCTGATCTTTATAGATATTTAGGAATTTTATATGAAATTTACAGTAATGGTAAATGAAGGGCCGTATCAGCATCAGTCGTCTGATACTGCACTTCAATTTATTCGCGCTGCTCTGGAAAAAGGACATGAGATTTTTCGTGTGTTCTTTTATCACGATGGCGTAAATAATGGAACACGTTTAAGTCTTCCTCCTGGGGATGATCGTTTGCTACAAAAAGAATGGTCAGAACTAGCGAAAAAGCATGATCTTGATATGGTTATCTGTATTGCGGCCGCACAACGTCGTGGTTTGATGGATGCTAAAGAAGCGGAACGTCAAGGTTTAGACGCTAACAATATTATTGATGGCTTTCATATTTCAGGCTTGGGTCAGTTGATCGAAGGTGGAATTCAAAGTGATCGCACTATCGTATTTGGAGATTAATCATGGCGACTAAAAAATTCATGTTTGTTAATCGCAAAGCCCCTTACGGTACGGTTTATGCGTTAGAGTCTTTAGAAGTTGTTTTAATCGCAGCAGCATTTGACCAAGATATTTCATTAGCATTTCTTGATGATGGTGTTTACCAGATTACAAAAGGTCAAGACACGACAGGTATTGGTCAAAAGAACTTCTCAAATGCCTATAAAGCATTAGGTGATTACGATGTTAGCAAGATGTATGTCGAAAAAGAGTCACTAGAAGAGCGTGGTTTAACCCAAGACGATCTTATGGATCTGGTTTGGGAAGATGAAGATGAAGATTATGAAGAAAAACCATCGATCATCATGGTAAACCGTGAAGAAATGGCTGCTGTTATGGCTGAGCAAGAAGTGACATTAAGTTTCTAAAAGGAATGACGAAAAATGGCAATGCTACATATTGTAAATAAGTCACCTTTTGAAAAAGTGACATTTGAGTCTTGTTTAAATCATGTATCAGCGGGTGATTCAGTCTTGATGATTGAAGATGCTGCGGTTGGAGCAATAGATGGAACTGCATTTGCAGATAAGCTGAAGTCAGCAATGACTAAAGTAAGCGTCTATGTTTTAGTAGGTGATTTAACAGCACGTGGGTTAAGCGAAGATAGATTAATTGATGGTATTAAACCAGTTGATTATGCAGGCTTTGTGGATTTGACCACGGACAATGAGACAACGCAGAGCTGGTTATAATGAGATGTTTTTTTGGGTGTAACACTCAAAATAATTGATAATTAAACAGTACAATTTTAATAGTAAATATAAGGAATAATTGACATGGCATCTATAGAAGTAAACGGTCAACAAATAGAGTTAGACGAAGAAGGTTACTTAATCGATTTAGGCTCTTGGACACGTGATATCGGTGACGCATTAGCGAAAGCGGAAGACGTAGAGTTAACTGATGAGCATTGGAATATCATTGACTTTCTACGTGAGTACTATGAAGAGTATCAAATTGCTCCAGCAGTACGTGTATTGACGAAAGCCGTTAAAAAACGTTTAGGTAAAGATAAAGGCAACTCTAAGTACCTTTATTCTTTATTCCCATATGGTCCTGGTAAGCAAGCGTGTAAATACGCAGGTCTACCAAAGCCAACAGGGTGTGTATAAGCATTTATTGAGCTTTTATACGTTGACTAGAAGTTATTAATTTCTAGTCAAAAAGAGAATCGAAGAGTGTTCTTCGATCTCTTTCATAAATTTATATTGATAGTTTTTTGTTTGTTCATAAGTTGCTGTCAGCTATCGATGCATATGCTTACTAGACTATGTGAATTTATGAAAGAGATGAATTTCGGGAGATAAAAAGTGTTCTTGAGCGTTTTTTTTGGCGTGCTCTTCTGGGTAGCCACCTTAGTTATAGTGTTGGGAATCGCATTTAAGGTTTTCATTTACTGGAAAACTCCAGCGCCATTAAAAATTCCGACCACACCAGCCCCTTTGAATAAAAGAGGCGTGTGGCTGCGGATGTTTAAAGAAGTTGCGCTTTTTTATAGCCTATTTCGCTCCAATAAATTGCTCTGGGTGTTAGGGATATTATTCCACTATGCGCTAGCGCTTATCTTGTTGCGTCATGTGCGTTATTTTCAAGACCCTGTTTGGTTTGTTGTTGATATTGTTCAGCCATTTGGTAAGTACGCGGGCTTTTTAATGGTCATTGCACTTATTGGCTTGTTATTGCGTCGTATTTTTATTGATAGAGTACGCTATATCAGCGCTCCATCAGATAGAGCAATGTTAGGTCTGCTGATTATGATTGGCATTTCAGGCTTGATGATGAAGTTTGTCGCTCACACCGATATTTTGATGGTGAAGACATTCTTTATGGGCTTAAGAACCTTCACCTTTAACCCATTACCCGCTGATCCTGTATTGATTGTGCATTTATCACTCGTCGCAATATTGATGTTGATATTCCCCATTAGTAAGCTAATGCACGCTCCTGGTATATTTTTCAGCCCGACTCGTAATCAGGTTGATAACCCAAGAGAAAAACGTCATTTATCGCGTTGGGCTAAAAAGTTAGAGACGCAAGATAAACTGTATTTGCATGAGTTGGATAAATAAGGGCATACGTTATGGCAGATTATGAAATCCCTACGGTAACGGGCGAAGATGGCATTGTTGATGTCCCCGTCTTGAAAGAAGGGACTATGGGTCATTTACATGGTCCTTGGGTGTCAAAACCAGAATTCCAGAAAGAAATGGGTTTTCCTACCGATTTTACAATGCCAGAAGGTGTTGAAAATTATGGTGATGGTAATACCTTAGTAGAAAATTGGAAAGAACGTGCAATTGATAAATTAGGTGACTTAACGAGTCGCTATCGTTCATTGCAGGTGTTTTTAGATATTTGCGTTAAATGCGGTGCATGTACGGATAAATGCCATTACTTTATTGGCACGCAAGATCCAAAAAACATGCCAGTCGCACGCCAAGATTTATTACGCAAGGTTTACCGTCGTTACTATACCTTTGCGGGTAAGTTCTTTGGAAAGATAGGCTATCCTGAGTTTGTAGGGGCAGCAGAGTTAACGGAAGATGTGGTAAAAGATTGGTATAACTATTATCACCAATGCTCACAATGTCGTCGTTGTTCAGTATTCTGTCCTTATGGTATTGATACTGCTGAAATCTCAATGGCTGCTCGTGAAATCCTTGATCATATTGGTATGGGGCAAAAGTACTGTACTGAGATTATGGGTAAGGTACATAAGATTGGTAATAATCTCGGTCTTCCTGAGAGGGCGCTTGCTGATACCTTGGAAGGTCTAGAAGAAGATATTTATGATGAGACAGGTGTTTTAGTCGAGTTGCCGATGGATAAAAAAGGCTCTGACATCTTGCTGGTTACCCC
>JAGLBQ010000257.1 GCA_023146675.1 Cocleimonas sp.
TTTTTGGAAAAAGTTCAGCAAAGTATTGATACCTTAATTCAAGACATGCCACGGGCTGATATTATCCGCCAGTCATTAGAAACACGCGGGGCATTAATTCAAGCGAAAGATATGCAAGATGTGATTGATATCGCCAATTATATTGCACCAGAGCATTTGGAATTATCCATCGATAATGCCGAGGAAGTCGCTAAAGAAATTCGTCATGCAGGTGCTATCTTTATGGGGCGTTATACCGCAGAAGCATTAGGTGATTACTGTGCAGGACCAAACCATGTGTTGCCAACATCGCGTACCGCACGTTTTTCCTCTCCATTAGGTGTGTATGATTTTCAAAAACGCTCATCACTGATAGCGTGTTCCGCTGAGGGTGCGTCAGAATTAGGAAAAACAGCGTCAATACTCGCGCACGGAGAAGGATTAATAGCGCATGCGCGCTCTGCTGAGTATCGAATTAAATAGGGGAATTATATGTCATCATTAAATAGATTAGTTGATTACACCAACGACTTGCTTTCCGTTGATAAGTTTAAGGACTATGCACCGAATGGTTTGCAAGTTGAGGGAAAGCACGAAATACACCGCTTATTAAGTGGCGTAACCGCAACAATGGATTTAATTGATGCAGCGATTGAGCACAAGGCGGATGTTTTATTGGTGCATCACGGTTGGTTTTGGAATAAAGAAAATCCATGTGTCGTGGGTATGAAAAAAAAGCGCCTGCAAAAATTAATGTGTCATGATATCAGTCTACTCGCCTATCATCTTCCTTTAGATGCACACACCACGTTGGGTAATAATGCACAATTAGCAGAGCTATTTGGATTTACTACCGAAGGGGTGATGGACTCTCAAGGGATTGGTAATTATGGACGTTTGCGTGAATATATGAGCCTAGAAGGTTTTGGCGAAAAAATAGAAAAAGGCTTAAATCGTAAACCCTTACTCATCAGCGGTGGAGACCACGCCATACGCCGCATCGCATGGTGTAGTGGTGGAGCGCAAGACTGGATTCATCAAGCGATAGAGTTAGGCGTAGATGCGTTTATCAGCGGTGAAATATCCGAAAGCACGGTACATGTTGCTAAAGAATCAGGCATCCACTACATCGCCGCAGGGCATCATGCAACAGAACGCTATGGTGTAAAGACCCTCGGTGATCATCTCGCTGCAAAACATGGGTTGGAACATACCTTTATTGATATTGATAATCCCGTTTAATACAAAGAATATACTTCCCGTTCCAAATAGGAGCGGGTTGTGTTAATTGTCCAGTTTACTGCTTCATAAAGGTAAATTGTGAGTGGTTATCAGCCTCTTCTACATCAATAAGAATGGTATCTCCCGTCATAAAATTACCTGCCAAAATACGTTGCGCTAGTGGATTCTCAATCGAACTTTGAATCGCACGTTTAAGCGGGCGTGCCCCATACACAGGGTCAAAGCCTTCCTCTGCAATAAGATCCAGCGCATCATCGGTATAACTAATTCCCATATCACGACCTTCAAGGCGCTTGCTTAATAAGCGCAATTGAATCGCTGCAATTTGACGTATTTCATTTTTATCCAAAGGTCTAAAAACAACACTATCATCGATACGGTTAATAAATTCTGGCTTAAAGTGTCGACCAACAATATCCATCACCGCTTCTTTCATGCGGTCATAGTTTTCTTCGCCTGCCATGGTTTGAATGACTTCTGAGCCTAGGTTTGAAGTCATTACAATGACAGCATTACGGAAGTTGACGGTACGTCCTTGACCATCGGTTAAACGACCATCTTCCAGTACTTGCAGTAAAATATTAAACACATCAGGATGCGCTTTTTCTACTTCATCCATTAAAATTACAGAGTAGGGTTTGCGGCGTACTAGTTCGGTCAGGTAGCCCCCTTCTTCATAACCTACATAGCCAGGAGGTGCTCCGATCAGTCTGGCAACCGAGTGCTTTTCCATAAACTCCGACATATCAATGCGCACCATTGCCTCTTCAGTATCGAATAAGAAGGTTGATAACGCTTTAGTTAGTTCAGTCTTGCCGACACCTGTTGGACCTAGGAATAAAAAGGAACCTGTCGGGCGCTTAGGGTCCGATAAGCCTGCGCGTGAGCGGCGAATGGCATTAGAAATAGCGGTGATTGCTTCTTCTTGACCAATTACTCGCTTGCTTAATGATTCTTCCATGCGCAGTAGTTTGTCACGTTCACCTTCAAGCATTTTAGAGACTGGGATGCCCGTCCATTTAGATACAATATCAGCAATTTCTTCATCGGTGACATTATTGCGTAGCAGTTGAAAATCATTTTTCTCCCCTGCCTTGTTTGCTGCTTGTAATTGCTTTTCTAATTCTGGAATTTGACCGTATTGAAGCTCTGCCATTCGCTGTAAATCACCCGCACGCCGTGCAGTGTCCAGATCAATACGCGCTTTATCGATGGCTTCTTTTATATGGGCGGTGCCTTGAACCGCTGATTTTTCTACCTTCCAAATTTCTTCTAGATCAGAATATTTACGCTCTAATATTGCAATTTTCTCTTCTATTTTGGCTAAACGTTTTTTAGAGGCTTTATCCTCTTCTTTGTTAAGCGCTTCACGTTCAATTTTGTATTGAATTAACTTGCGCTCCAGCTTATCCATTGCCTCTGGCTTAGAGTCAATCTCAAGGCGAATACGTGATGCCGCCTCATCAATGAGGTCAATGGCTTTGTCAGGTAATTGGCGGTCAGAAATATAGCGATGTGAGAGCGTCGCTGCTGCAACAATGGCAGGATCTGTGATTTCCACGCCGTGATGTGCTTCATAGCGTTCTTTTAAGCCACGTAAAATAGCAATCGTATCCTCTACCGAAGGCTCATCAACAATGATTTTTTGGAAGCGACGTTCAAGAGCTGCATCTTTTTCAATATATTTGCGATACTCATCCAGCGTGGTAGCGCCAACGCAATGCAATTCCCCGCGTGCCAGTGCTGGCTTGAGCATATTACCCGCATCCATAGCACCTTCTGATGCGCCTGCTCCAACCATTGTATGTAGCTCATCAATAAACAGAATAATATTGCCATCAGATTTGGCAACATCATTTAAAACTGCTTTTAAGCGCTCCTCAAAATCACCACGATATTTAGCACCTGCTAATAAGCCTGCCAAATCAAGTGACAATAGACGTTTATCTTTAAAGCTATCAGGTACTTCACCATTGACAATACGCTGCGCTAACCCTTCCACTAAAGCAGTTTTTCCCACACCAGGTTCGCCTATCACAACAGGATTATTTTTAGTACGGCGTTGTAAAATCTGCACCATGCGACGAATTTCTTCATCGCGGCCTATAATTGGGTCAATCTTTCCTTGCTCAGCCCGTTCAGTAAGATCCATCGTGTATTTTTTGAGTGCTTCACGCTGATCTTCGGCATTAGGATCATCAACCGATTGCCCACCCCGCACATTATTAATCGACATTTCTAAGGCTTTTTTCGTTGCCCCTGCTTCTTTAAGCAATGTGCCTACTTTACCTTTGTCGTCTATGCCTGCCAGTAAGAATAATTCAGATGAAATATATTGGTCATCACGCTTCTGTGATAATTTGTCGGTGGCATTCAATAAGCGTGATAAGTCATTGGAAACATGAATATCATGGTCGCCACCTAAAACACTCGGCATGGCATCTAAGGCTTCACCTAATTGTGAACGCAATAGATCAACTCTAACGCCCGCTTGTGAAAATACACTGCGTGCAATGCCACCTTCTTGGTCTAGCAAAGCGATTAATAAATGCACGGGTTCAATAAATTGATGATCTTTTCCCAATGCCAAAGATTGAGCGTCTTGTAATGCCAGTTGGAATTTACTGGTTAATTTATCTGTTCTCATCGTAAGTTCTCCTCGTTTCTTAGCGACATCAACTACTTTTTGTTAGTTATCTACTAGAAATATAGTGGCGATAGTGGAGGATACAACTATAAATTTCTCT
>JAGLBQ010000258.1 GCA_023146675.1 Cocleimonas sp.
ATTATCCATCGTGGTAATTTTAACCTTACTGCGTCGATTAGGTGCATGGATAAACTGGCGATTGCCAATATAAATTCCGACATGATTACTTTTGGTGCTGGTTTTAAAAAATAGCATATCGCCAGGTTGCAGTTTGGCATAGTTGACGGTACGGCTTCTATTTTGTTGTTGTGCCGCTGTACGCGGAATCTTAATACTAGCGCCATTTTTATGGATGTAAGTCATTAAACCACTGCAATCAAAACCCTCTCTAGGGCTTGAGCCACCAAACTTGTAACGTGTGCCTAACTCTTGGTATGCCAGTCTAACAATGCTTTGTCGTGCTTGGTGTGAGGGAGAGTAGGTGGGATTTTGTGAATATGGTTGCGCTGGAGGTGTGGTATGAGGTTGAGTTATTTTTGCGTGTCTTTGAGGAGGAGTGCAGGCTGTTGTGGATATAGCTAAGGCAATAAGTCCAACTAAGGGAGATATATTTCTCATTATTTTGTCCGCTTTTTTTTAGTTATATGCAGACAAATCAGTCTATCATTGCTAATAGACAGCAATGATAGACTTTAGATAAGTGGGCTTGTAAATGGTTTAACTAATACCATCATCAAAAATTTTCTGGATGATATCTTGTCTGTGTTCGTCCCGACGAATATCACGTGCGACAGCAAACCAAGCAACAAAGACAAAGATAAATAGTGAGATAATAATGAATTCCATAATGTTGTTCCCCTGTGTTTTTTTAGTATTGAACATAATAGTAGATGCGTATTGATCTATTAAGTTCATCTATAAGCTTAATTAATAGATGATTATTGTTGATATTTTAACCAATGTATAATTTATGCGGACGAACGGTAGTATATTTCTATAATCAATGGGTTATAGAGAGTATATTGCTCTTATATGCACTATTTTTAGCTCGATAATGCTATTTTGTAAGTTTATAAAGTACTCAAATCAATATTATGAGTAGCAACTACTGTGAATAAAAAAGCCATATGAGCAATGATGTTTAAATCACCTATATGCTTAGATAAAGCGAAAAAGTGTTTAAAAAAAGCTCAAAAAATAAATATAAAGGGAAAATTGGGTAGTGGATCATTTCTGTGAAACTATGAAAGTTCAAAGCAGAAAAAACATGTAGATCATTGAATTAATGTTTATTTCAGCTGTTCTTCTTTTAAAATCAGAGATCTGACTCACCACCCAATTTGCTTTTCAAAATGTGAAAAAATGCATGATACAGTGGTTGGATTATTGATTAATAAAGTTGAGTTTGGAATTGATATTCATGCATGAAATTCACAGGAATGACCCATTACCATTTTTTTCATCGAATGCAAAACTCATAAACCCTTGCGGAGTTTCCATCACACTATGATAAGCTCGCTTTATGAAAAAAACAGCCCTTAAATTCCGTCGCCTACTTGCTGTAGGCATTGCTTTTGCCTCTTTATTATTTTTGCTCTTTATTTTCTTTGTGACGCGGAGTCTCCTAGAAGTCTGGGAGTACATCAGTAATCTTCCTGCCATTTTTTATTATGCTTATCTTGGTATGATAATGGCGGTTATTGCTACTAGTGCTTGGGTTATTATAAAAATTCTTAGTCCTCGAGCAGAAAAGAAAAAGCAAGAAAAAATTGACCAAGAAACGGTCTTAAAAGAATTGGATGCGGCTAAAGAAAGCGGTATGGATACCGCTGAACTGCATCAGGAAATTGCACAGTTGCAGGAGCGTAAAGAAAGCGGCTCTATCTATGTGGCGATTTTTGGTGATGTGAGTACAGGTAAATCATCGATTATCAAAACGTTGCTGCCAAGTGCGGACGTGTTGACGGATGTGCGCGGCGGATCTACCGCAGAAATCAATGAATACACATGGACATCAACATCAGGTGATCAGCTAATTTTGACTGATTTACCTGGGCGCAGTGAGGCAGAGGGCAATCTGGATGAAATGGCACATGATGAAGCAGTGCGTGCGCAGGTTGTTATTTATGTGACTGATTCTGATCTGACGCGTAGCCAATTCAATGATATTTTAATGTTGCGTAGCTATGGCAAGCCGATGATTGTCGCCTTAAATAAAAGTGATCGCTTCACTGATGAAGAGCAAGCGTTATTAAAAGAGCGTTTCAATCAACAGTTTGAAGCAGAAGAGCCGAATCAGATGTTGGTGCAAGATGCGACAGAGAAATCATTAAACAAAAATATTCAGTTAACCTTTATAAAATCAGGTGGCACAGAAGAAGTTGTCAGGATTTATCCTGATGGGCATGAAGAGAAAGTTTTACGCCCTCGTAAGGCAGATGTGTCAGCGTTATCCTATGCACTCCAAGAAGAAATCGATGCACAAAGTGGTTTATTGGAAAGTCTGCGTGATGCTAGTGTTTTTGTACTGGTTAAACAAAAGCTGGATAATGACATCATTGAATTTAGACGCGATAAAGCCAGCGAAGTCATCACCAGTTCTACCCGCAAGGCGGTACTGGGTGCATTAGCTTCGATTAGCCCTGGTACAGACCTGCTGATTCAGGGTGTGTTAGCTACCTTGATGGTCAAAAAACTATGTGAATTATATGAAGTCCCCATGCGTAAGCTGGATATAGAAAAGTTTCTAAATTTTAGTCAGGGACAGGTTAAGAAAAGTGTGCCAATATTATTAGCCGTTGCGGGTAATGGCATGAAAGCATTTCCAGGTATAGGCACTGTGACAGGTGGACTAACCCATGCCGTTGCTTATGGGATGATTTTTGATGCATTAGGAAAAGCCACGGCAAAAACACTAGAAGAACGAGGGCAGTTACGAGCAGCACCTGCCGCAATAACATTTAAGGAGATGCTGAGTGAAAATATGGAAGCACGCGCAAGATTATTTGCCAAGCTGGTTTTCGATAACAGAAAAAAATAAGATCGAAGAGTCATCAGTACAGCAACCCTCGGGAGATGCTCATATTCAACTCGCCAAGGAAAGCCTTAGCGAACTACTGAATGACACCCGCGTTCCGATGAATGTGCGTGGATTATTACAAGAAGATTACCTGCAATTACGCACTATGCTGACTAAGCTAGAGAACAGTCAGCTCCATGTTGCGGTGTTTGGTCGAGTCAGTGTAGGAAAATCATCGGTACTCAATGCGTTATTGGGTCGAGAGGCATTTAGCGTTAGTGTTTTGCATGGTGAAACAACCAAAGCCGATATGGAGGAGTGGCAAGAAATTGATGCGGGTGGCGTTTATCTGATTGATACCCCAGGTATTAATGAGATTGATGGTGAAGTACGTGAACGTGTTGCACATGAGGTTGCAGAGCGCTCTGATTTATTATTATTTGTGGTCGATAGCGATTTAACCGAAGTAGAACTACAAGCACTAAAAACCGTTGCTGACTCTAATCGACCCATTATTCTGGTGGTCAATAAATCGGATCAGTACAACGATGATGAAATAATAAAACTGCGTAGCATTATCCGTAAACGCGTGGCAGGGATCATTGCGCCTGAAAATATTATCTTTAGCGCCGCATCGCCTGCCACGCAAACCATTATTATGGTGGATGAAGAGGGCAACGAGAAGGAAAGTACTCGACGGCGCCCTGTTGAGATTCTAAATTTAAAATCTCGTCTTTGGGATATTATTGAATCAGAAGGAAAAACACTGTCCGCTTTAAACGCCTCCATGTTTGCAGGAAATTTGAGCGAGCAGGTTGGTGAGCGCATTCTCATTGCGCGTCAGGAGATTGGTGAAGAAACCATTAAAATGTATTGTATTGGCAAAGGCATCGCGGTTGCGCTGAACCCTGTTCCTCTTGCTGATATCCTTGCAGCCGCTGCGATTGATGTGGGAATGGTAATTCATTTATCCAATATTTATGGTTTGCCAATGTCAAAAACAGAAGCGGGAGACTTGATAAAAACCATTGCAGCACAAATGCTCTTATTATACGGCTCATTTTGGGCCGTTCATTTTGCCTCCTCAGCACTGAAAATAACCACCGTTGGTATATCAACAATATTAACAGGCGCTGCACAAGGAGCAATTGCATGGTACAGCACGCTTATTATTGGTCGCGTAACAGAAGGTTATTTAATCAAAGGTAAATCTTGGGGTGAAGTTGGACCGAAACTAGCGGTGCAAAATATCCTCGACAGCCTAGACCGCGACTCCGTAATGAGCGAAGCGAAAGAAGAAATCATGAGTTACTTAAAAAAAGACAAAGGTAAATAATAAAATAATGAGCAATCGCAAATTTATTCGTATTCTCGCCACGTTAGTCATTGCAGCAGGTGTTGGTGGCTACAACTATGTAACCAAAGATAAAGACTACCCGACTGAAAATAATAAGACCGCTTCAAAAAGCTCCTCCACAAAATCGCCTCAGATTGATAATCAGGCACAAGTCCTTACAAAAATTCGTAAGGAAAGAGATAACACCCACGCCAGATTTTGGTTAGAAAGTAATGCAACGGTTATCAAGCTACTTAAAGATGACGTTCGTGGCAATCCGCATCAGAAATTCTTAGTTAAACTCGCACCCGATATAACCCTGCTGGTCGCACATAATACAAAACTAGCCAAGCGCGCCCCTGTGAAACAAGGTGATAATATAAAAATTCGTGCTCGCTATGAGTGGAATAATCGTGGCGGCGTATTGCACTGGACGCATCATGACCCTAAAGGCAAGCAGGAAGGGGGGTGGATTTATGCGGATGGAAAATATTATAAATAACTGACATTCTTCTTATATTTAAAAAGTAGTTCACACATTACGGAATCAATGGCTTTAGCCTCGCTTATCATTACTTAGTTCGAGCTAAAGCCGCCGATTCCAATGAATAAAGTCAATTGAAAAATGAAGCATGCCCTCTGTGTTACCAAGTGATGATTGATTAGTTCTGTAGCCCGTATACAGCCTAAGCGGAATACGGGGGTCATACTATGAGCTATCTGTATTACGTAAACTTCATACGGGCTACAAAAGTGGTGAAGGATGTCATCAATCAGTATGTATTTCTTCATT
>JAGLBQ010000259.1 GCA_023146675.1 Cocleimonas sp.
AAACCTGGTGCATTTCCACCTGGCTGACCTCCATATTCAACTACCGTATGATCTAGTTTATTAGATAAGCTATTAGTAAAGAATCGAATCCCTGACCAATAACCAGACACTTCCTGCTTTCCTGTAAATATAATCGGTTGACTGTCTGTCCCTATTGCAGATAGAGAACCTTCGCTGCGGGTTTTTAATCCGCCACCTGCTGCGAATACAAGGTTTGTTCCTGCTTCAATAATTAAACTTGAGTAAATATCATAGCTGCCAAGATGGTAAGGTACGCCCAAGTTTTTTATCGTCTGGTCACTATCAAATCTACCCTTTGCTAGTACGATGGGATCATTATAATCACTAGCATAATCAAGCTTACTAACAATATCGGGATCAATTAATACAGAGCCTTTTTCATTATTAGTCAAGCTAATATTTTTCACGTCAATAATATGTTCAGGATCATCAAAATCCAAACCATAGCGTAGGCTATTGCTAACTGAGCTATTATGTAGCTTTAAACGACCTGGTGCGCCGAATAATGTTATCGCACCTGTTCCATTTCCTGATGTACCACCTGCATAATCAACCTTCACATGTTCAAGTTCATTTGCAGTACCACTAAATGTAAATTGCAAACCATGCCAGTAGCCTGGTGTTTCCTGCTCTGCGGTGAACGTAATTTTTTCAGTTTGCGTTCCTCTGGCGATTAAGGTTCCATTTCCTTCAATCCTAAAATTACCATCTGCCTTAAAAATCAGGGTGGTATTAGGACTAATACGTAACAAAGCTTCTAAGTCGATATTTTTTAGCTTATAAGGTACATCAAGCGCATTCCATGTTTGATCAGTTGATACCGTAGTAGAATCAGGAATAGAAATATAATTTTTATTATCCACATTGCCAGAAAAAACAGAGGCACTATCTAATTTGCCAATTTTATCTGCGGGAATTCTTATTGGCGCACCTTCATTCGCCGTTAAGGTATTATTGTCAAATTGATCTAGCTTTACACTGCCATCAATTTTCAAGCCATAAGCAGAGCTTTTACGCAATGTGCTGTGGCTAATCTTCATGCGGGTTTCACTTTCAAGTGCTAAGTTCGCGCCTACTCCACCCCCATATTCAACCGTGACGTATTTGAATTCATTTTTTAGGTTATTAGAATTATAGTAAGAGATACCATCCCAATATCCTGGTGTTGCTTGTGTACCTGTAAAGATAATAGGCGCTGACTCAGTACCCACCGCGTTTAAAGCACCATCAGATCTGATGGTTAAACGCTTCCCCGAAGCAAAACGTAATTTAACGCCAGGATTGATGGTTAGGGTTGCGTCGCCTTCTACATAAATATCATTCTCTACTTTATAGCAGGATGAGCTCAGGGTTCTATCCGTGTCTATTGATGTATTTTGCAACTCTGTACAACTTACAAGTGTAGAATCTTTAATCGTTAGGATAGAGTTTGATAGGACATTTCCAGTCGCAGAGTCTGTTAATTTTAATTCAACTGTTTCATCACTTTCAGTAATGGCATCCGATAAAATGCTAATGGTAAAAGACTTGCTATTTGTATCATTCGCCGCCCAGTTTAACTGCCCTGTAGCCGCAGTAAAGTCAGTTCCACTAGAGGCTGAACCTGCACTCACGGAATAGTTAACGGTAGAAGATTGCGCCGTATTGCCTCTGCGATTAACCGTGATAACAACACTTGTTTCACTTTCAGATGCTTGGTAATCACTATTGGCAAAAGAGTAAGTCGCTACTCCTGTTTGTGATTGCCCACCGTCATCGTCAACAGTCTTGCTTTCGTTACAGCCAGATAAAGCCGACAATAAAGAAAGACTAATTGCTAATGCAAGAGGTTTAAGAGAATTGTATTTTTTATTATTAGACACACTAATTTTCATTGGGGGTACTCTTTTATTTTTAGTATATAAGACGAAAATCATTGTATTAAGCCCTCACCATATAAACACTGAACAAGCTAGTAACTCAATATAACTACCAATATAGAGACGCTTGAACACTTTTAGCACATAAAAAAACAGCAAAAAAGGATAAGATTACTATTTAAACAGATCAATTTGAGGTGTAACAAGGATTGATAAAACAGTTCCGACTACGCTAGACTCAACTTTATTGATCATAATTTGTTCTAGGTAGTTACTATGACATCTTCACAATTTAAAAAATGTAAGTGAATTATAGACAAATATCTCGCACTTTTAATCACACCCGATTGGATGCTAATAAATTATTCAGATAAGATACAGCTTATGGAATGGATGCAAACACTCAAAAGCTACTACATAATAAATATTGAGCCTTCGCTTGATGCCATGAGCAATGGAGAAGCAACACTTTTTGGCTTTGCGCTTACTGCGGTAGCTGGTTTTCTAGTTTGGTTTTCAACAAAAATGCTGCTTTGGCTTGGAGGACAAGTTTATAAACGTTTCCAAAAAGAATCTCCTGAAGAGGAACAAGAGGAACAATCCTCTAAACTAAAGCCTGATACAGGCAAACCAACAACACCAAGACCAACACCAAGACCAAAGCCACTACCCCACACCAGCAACACCAAACTCTTTGGGCGCAAAAAAGAACTCTCACTGCTTACTCGCGCATGGAATAACGATAAACAAAACATTGTCGTGTTAAAAGCAATGGGTGGTACGGGTAAAACGGCTTTATTAAAAGATTGGTTGGATGGTTTTAACGATACCAGCAAGCGTACTCCACCAGATAAAATCTACACATGGTCATTTTACTCCCAAGGTTCTGCCGAAGATAAACAGGCTTCTGCCGATGTGTTTTTTGATGAAGCGCTCGCCTTTTTTGATTATCAAGGCGACTCCATTGCCTCTGCACATGACAAGGGTTTTAAGCTTGCCGAGTTAGTCAATCAACAACCTACTTTATTGGTGTTAGATGGTTTAGAGCCTTTGCAAAACCCTGTTGGTGTAATGCATGGGGATTTGAAAGATAAAGGCTTGCGAGCTTTATTACAGCAGTTGGC
>JAGLBQ010000026.1 GCA_023146675.1 Cocleimonas sp.
TATCACGGATGATAGCGATATTGCTCAGAAACTTTATATTGGAAAGGATGTTTCTTCGGTGCTTAGTTTGGAAGCATTTTGGGCTGACTTTGGTGATGCAAAATTAACCAGTAATACGAATAAAAAAGGTGCTGTAAACTATAAAGCGATTGGAGCTAATGTTGTCTATAAAGCACCTTTTAATATTGCAGGCTTGCGTCCTATTGGCAAATTAGGTGTCGCCAGATTTAATAATAGTGATAAAGGCGATGTTAGTAGTACCCAGAAACATATGCTCACTATCTTTGGCGCTGTAGGTGCTGAGTATAACCTTTCAGATAAGCTAAAACTACGCGCTGAATATGAATATTATGACAAAGATATTAATCAGTTTAATATTGGTGTTAACTGGAGTCCGCAATCTCGTGGTCACTCCTTTATTGCTAAACAACAAGAACCTATTCCAGTGCCTCAAAAGCCCAGAATAGTGTATGTGCCACAACCCGCTCCAAAACCTATTATTATCGAAAAACCTGTGATTATTGAGAAAGAAATAATCATACACAAACCTGCTCCAAAGCCTATTATAATTCATAAGCCTGCACCAAAGCCACAATATAGAGTGGTTCATAAGACACTCTCTGGTGGCTCTCATTTTGCATCTGGTAGTGCAAAGTTAACCTTTGACGGTAAAGATGCGCTTAATGCACTTGCGCAGGACATACATAATCGAAAATTATCACTAAAATCAATTCAAATTATAGGGCATACGGATAGTGTCGGTTCAGAGCAATCTAATCGTGTGCTATCATTTAACCGTGCTAATACCGTTGCTAATTACCTTGCCACCCGAGGTGTAAATCGTAGTATTATTCGTACTCAGGGAAAGGGTGAGTCAGAACCTATTGCAAATAATAAGACAGCTCAAGGTCGTGCTCAAAATCGTCGAGTAGAAATTGCTATAAAAGGATCGTCTAGGCAAATGATTAGACGTTAAATCAGCCTATGGCTATCTTAGCGAAATAAAATCCGCAATCCTTTTTTATCGTTGATAATACGAAGCATTCCAGCAAAAGGAAGGTCAATTAACTGCTGACTGGCAAGTGAGCTAGATAGAATGGTTGAGATAATTGCACGTGTTACGGCTAGGTGAGCGATTAATAAAACGTGCTGTCCTTGGTAGTTTAGTAATAAGCACTCTAGCGCATGGCTAATTTTATTTGTAAATTCATGCAGCGGTTCTGCGTCCTCAGGACGGCAGTTCACAGGGTCAGCAAAAAAAGCCCAATATCCATCATAATCACTCGCCTCAATCTCATCAGGTGTACGACCTTCCCAGCGACCATAACTAGCTTCTCTGAAATCTTGTTGAATGTCTAATGGTAGCAGATGTTGATCACTTAACGCTTTTGCAAACTGGCAACAGCGCAACATCGGTGAGCTAATAATACCTTGCCAAGGTGGTTTTTTTTCTGTGGAATAATGTGCCGCAATACTTTTTTGCATTTGTTGCCATCCTTTGTCACTTAAAGGGTGGTCTGTGCCACTGCCACGATACATTCTTCCACCCTCAGGTTCACCATGACGAAGCAAATCAATAATGGTTGTTTTTTCAGTTGGATTTGTTGCCGTTAGATCGGCATTAGCAGGCAAGTCTTGATCCAAAGCAGTGGATAGTCGCTGCCAATCAAAGAATGCGCCAGGGTCTGTTTTGCGATCAGGCGCAATATGTTGATGCCCTGTTATATTTCCTTTTTTTAGACTGGGATAGTGTTGCTGTAGTTGTTTAATTGTTGTTTCAAGCTGTTGGTATTGAATATCAGTAAACGCTTGATGATCCGTTCCCTCCAATTCAATCCCTATTGAGAAATCATTGCAAACCTCTCTATTTTGAAATTGTGATATTCCCGCATGCCATGCACGTTTATGAAAGGGAACATATTGAACAATCTCACCATCGCGACGAATTAGTAAATGACTAGAAACACGCAAGGTATAAATGTCAGAAAAAGAAGGATGAGCATCTTTTGGCAGTTGATTCGTAAATAGTTTATCAATCCAGTCATCACCAAACTTGCCAGGAGGAAGACTAATATTGTGAATAATGATTAGGCTAATATCATGGTCACAAGAACGGCTGTCACAGTTTGGAGAGGGGAGCTGTCGCGCATTTTCTAATAATCCAGATTTATCAGTGATGGTTGGTTTCTTTTGCATATTGCTTTAGTGTCTCTATTTTGCCACATGTTTTCTATCACATAGCTGATTTTCATGTTAAAATGGTTAAATTCTATTATATTTTCGTATTAGGTGTTTAATCAATGGAGTTGTTTTTAAAACGGAGTTTTTATCTGCTAATTTTAGTCTGCAAGGTTGTTGAATGAAGGATGCAGTGCGTATTCCTTTCTCTGAGCATGGCATCAATGAAAGGCAGATTTGCAAAAAAGCCAGAACAATTTTAACCGCCCTAACTCAAGCAGGTTATGAAGCCTATTTGGTTGGCGGTGCTGTACGTGATTTATTACTAGGTAAGCAGCCGAAAGATTTTGATATAGCAACCAGTGCTCATCCAGAGCAAATCAGAAAAGTACTTCCTTCTACCCGCATAATAGGGCGGCGTTTTCGGCTTGCTCATGTTCATTTTGGGCGAGAGTACCTTGAAGTTGCAACTTTTCGCGCGCCACATGATGAGTCTGATAAAGGTCAGGTCAGTCATGATGGGCGTATTATCCATGATAATGTGTATGGAACCGTTGCAGAAGATGCGGTACGGCGTGATTTTACTATTAATGCATTATTTTATGAATTAGGTACAGGCGATGTACTCGATTTTGTTGATGGTATGGGAGATATTAAGCGACAGCAGTTACGCTTAATTGGTGATCCTGAGATGCGCTATCGGGAGGATCCTGTCAGAATGTTGCGTGCAATTCGTTTTATGGCAAAGCTTGATTTTACGCTAGAGCCTGAAACCAAAGCACCCATCTGTGAGCTATCAAGTCTCCTCTCAACCATCGCACCTGCACGGTTATTTGATGAAACGTTAAAGCTCTTTCATAGTGGTAAGGCAGTCATAACGCTGGATTTATTGCGTGAATATGCGTTGTTTGCTAATTTATTTCCGCTTGCAGAGCAAAGTTTAGAAGAGGATGATACGGGTCTATTCTTTAATTTAGTGATGGCGGCATTGACTAATACCGATAAGCGCATTCGTGCAGGAAAGCCCGTTACACCGGCCTTCTTATTTGCAGTGATGTTATGGCATCAGGTGCAAAAGGGTGCAGAAATGTACCGTGAGTCAGGAAATCCTGATTTGCAGTCCATGCACATGGCGGCATCTGAAGTATTAGGTCATCAGGTTAAAAGTACCGCTGTGCCTCGCAGATTTAGCAATGTAACCCGTGAAATATGGACGATGCAGGGGCGTTTTCAATTTAAAGCGTGTCGTCGTGCGCTTAGTTTTATTGATAATAAACGCTTTCGTGCCGCCTATGATTTTATGTGCTTGCGTGCAACCTCAGGCGAGCCATTTGAGGAGGATTGTGAATGGTGGACAATTTTTCAGGAGCTTGGCTCAGAAGATCAATTGGCAATGTGCAATGCTGCAGGTTCTCCAAAACGCAGACGATCTGGTCGGCGTAGACGGCGGAAATAGAGTCGCTATGAAGTACACGAGGTACATAGAATAAAGCAGACAATATTTATTGGGCTTGGGAGTAATCTAGGTGATTCAGTCGCCTATTTGGATAAAGCTGTGCGGGAATTAAAAGCGCATAAGCAAATTAATACACTAAAACTATCCCCCTATTATCAAAGCAAGCCTCATGGCCCTCAAGACCAGCCAGATTATATTAATGCAGTTGCCCAGTTTGAAACAGATCTGCAAGCGCATCATTTACTATCAACATTACAGCAAATAGAAAAAAACAATGAGAGAACTCGAGAGGGGAAGCGTTGGAGTGCGCGCACGCTAGACCTTGATTTATTACTTTATGGCAATATGATGATTGAGTCTGAAACGCTCATTGTTCCACATCCGTGGATGTGTGAGCGCTCGTTTGTATTATATCCTTTACAAGACTTATCACCTGATCTTGTGTTTCCCGATGGGCGAACATTGGAACAATGTATTTCCAAAGTCCCTGCTGATGAAGTTCAGTTAATTTCCCGCTAGGAGAGTCATAAATGGCAACAATAACCGTAAAAAAACTGCTAAAAATGAAGCAAGAGGGTGATAAAATAACCATGCTAACAGCTTATGATGCCAGTTTTGCACGGCTTTTAGATCAGCAATCTGTTGATGTTATTTTGGTAGGTGATTCGTTAGGGATGGTGATGCAAGGGCATGACTCAACGGTTCCTGTGACAATGGATGATATGGTGTATCACACCAAAATAGTGTCGCCAATGTGTCAATATTCTTTGCTATTGGGTGATTTGCCCTTTATGAGTTGCACCTCTCCTAAGCAAGCAATAAAAAATGCGACACGCCTAATGCAGGAAGGTGGTGCACATATGGTAAAAATGGAAGGCGGTGAGGCACAAATTGAAAATATAGCTCAATTAACGCGTCATGGGGTGCCTGTGTGTGCGCATTTAGGCTTGCAGCCACAGTCGGTGCATAAACTAGGTGGTTATTTTGTACAGGGCAGGAATCAAAAAGTGGCTGATAAAATCCTCAATGATGCACTTTTATTGCAAGACGCAGGTGCAGATATGGTATTGATGGAATGTGTACCTGTATCGTTAGCCAGAAAAGTGACGCAGGCATTAGACGTTCCAACCATTGGTATCGGTGCAGGGCGTGATTGTGATGGTCAGGTATTGGTATTGCAAGATATGTTGGGTATTTCTGCAAAAGCACCTAGTTTTTCACAAGATTTTTTAACAGGTCAATCAAATGGCATTGCAGGTGCGGTTGCTAATTTTATTAGCAGTGTTAAAGCTCAAACCTTTCCATCTGATGCACAGTGCTTTATCTAAATGATTCATCATTCTAAGATCGCATCGCTAAGAATGCAGGTTAAACAGTGGAGGCAAGAAGGGCAAACGATAGCCTTTGTGCCAACGATGGGGAATCTTCACGCAGGTCATATTGAACTGGTGTCTGAGGCTAGGAAGCGGGCAGATAGAGTCCTTGTATCCATTTTTGTTAATCCTATTCAGTTTGATAAGAAAGCCGATTTAGATGCCTACCCACAAACATTGGATAATGATAAAAAAAAGTTGGCGTTGGTCGGTTGTGATTTGGTTTTTACGCCCTCTGTTGATGCTATATATCCTGAAGGTGAGGCAACTACACGCATTGAGGTGCCTATTCTTGGTGAGATGCTGGAAGGAAAGTCGCGTGTTGGGCATTTTTCAGGGGTCTCTACCATTGTTAATAAGCTATTTAATATGGTGATGCCTGATATTGCAATTTTTGGACAGAAAGACTTTCAACAATTAATGCTGGTAAAAACAATGGTAGCTGATCTTAATATGCCCATTGAGATTATTGGTATTCCTACTGTTAGGGAGTCAGATGGTTTGGCGATGAGTTCGCGTAATGGATATTTGACAAAGGATGAGCGTAGCATAGCTGCATTGTTCCAGAAACAATTACAGTTCATTGTGAGTGCGATTAAAGGTGGTAATAGGGATTTTTTAGCTCTGCAATCTAAAGTAGCAATCAAATTAAATAAAGCAGGATTTAAGTCAGATTATATTGAGGTGCGGCGTGTAAAAGACCTGCAAATAGCCTCAGTAGAAGATACTGATTTAGTGCTATTAGGTGCGGTATGGCTGGGGAAAGCGCGCTTGTTAGATAACATTAGTTTTGCTGTGCATTAGCATTTATGTTGTGTGCTTTTCTAAATTTTGTTAACCGCCAGTACCACTATTGATATTAACATTAGACGTTGCAAAGCGATGCAAAACATTAAGTTGCAATACTAAGTTGATTGCTTTTGTTCTAAAACTAGCAAGTTCTGTTGGTGTTAACGACATACTATTCGGTAATTTAACGGTCATAGGGTCAGCAGCAACGCCATGTTTACGAAATTCGTAATGACAATGAGGGCCCGTTGCTAAACCTGTTGACCCAACATAGCCAATAATATCACCTTGATAGACAGTTGCACCTTGTTTAAGGTTTGTCTTAAACTTATTCATATGCCCGTAACGTGTCTCATATCCATCACGATGAGTGAGGGTGATTAAACGCCCGTATCCGCCCTTTCTTCCGATAAATTTAACGGTGCCATTACCTGTTGCCATAATAGGCGTGCCACGCCGTGCCGCAAAGTCTGTGCCTTTATGGGAGCGCATTTTATGTAATACAGGATGGAAACGACCAGGATTAAAGTGTGATGAAACTCTGGCATGAGCAACGGGTGTGCGAATAAAAGCACGCTTCATCTCTCTGCCTTCAGGTGTAAAGAAGTCAGACTTTCCATCTTTTCGGGTAAATCTTACAGTGCGGAATTGTCGGTCTTTATTGATAAACTCAGCAGCCAATAGATTCTGGCTTCCAACTTTATCACCATCATGAAAAACTTCTTCATAAACCAGTGTTACTCTGTCGCCAACACGAATATCATGCGTAAAGTCTATATCCCAGTCAAAAACCTTAATAATCTGTCTAATTGTATTCCCAGGAACACCTGCTTTTTTACCATCAAAGAATAGCCCATTTCTAATGACAAAAGATGATCTTGCTTGACGAATTTCAAATACTTTACTAACCCAGCTCCCTTCCCATATCCCCTCAAAGCCATCGCTACTCGGTTTTATTATAAATGCTTTTTTATAGGAAGTAGCCAGTAGTAATTCAGTTAATTTGCCGTTAACAGAGCGCGCTCTAACAATATTGTCTCGTTTAAGGTCTTTTAACACCGTTTTTATTTTGTCATCACGTAATAGTGTTTCGATGGCATTATTTAGCCCTACTTTATGTAAAATATTGGCTGGATTATCGTATGATTTAACCGTGTATGATGTCCACTTGCTATCTGTATCGATAACTTGATGCCCAATATAGGTTTCAATTGCACGAGCAGGTAAGGATAGATTTTGAAATTCTGGATCAAGCTGGAATGTGACAGAAGATGCTACGTCGATTTCAGGAATTGTAATAAATTTTGGCTGTTCAGTTGTCGTCGCATCTATTGCAATAGCAAAATTTGTTGGCTCAACAGTATTGCGTAATGTTATCGAGGATTGAAAAGGGATATTACCTAATGTTGCGAAACAGGCGGTAATAATTACTCCTCTTGTGATCCAAGAAGGAGAAGGTATAGATATATTAAATCGTTGTTTGTTATTATCAACCGCTTGTGATTGTTTTCTTTTTTTAGTGCGAATAGGCGTACTATCCATTCTAATAGAAGACTGGATATCAAACTGTTCGATCACGTCATTCCAGCTTTTCTGTGTATCTACCGACGCTTTATCCGTTCGTAAATTCAAGCCAGTACTCCATTTCTTGGTATTTGGTGAGTAGCTATTCTACTGTATTAACTTATTAGAAGCTAGTTAGGCTATTTTTAGCATAGAAAGCTATGTGTTAGCAAGTGAGGCTAGCGACAAGATGCGCTATTTAGCCGAACAACGGTTTATTTTTTTGGCAAAAAGGGTGTTTTTAGTATTCTTGCCTATAAAAGATCCTTATTATATAGAGCTTATTTAGTATAGAGTTTTGATATGCGGGGAAAGTTCAAACAACTTTATTAATTAGGCATTATTCCTTTGATAAGTTGTTTAGCTTGACGTAGTTTACGTGTTATTGCAGGTATTTTATTTGCCTGTTTACCCCCTTGTTGCTCAATACGTTGCTTTATTTGCTGTACGATAAATTCAGGTGTCGTATAAGCTCCAGTTTGCCAATTAATATAACGTGGGTATAGAATCAGCGTTGCAGCGACTAATTTATCCAGTGAAATTGAGTATTTTTGCTCAGGGTTGCGTCGTTTCAGGTAATGACGATCTTGCGTTAATCCCCAGTTGGAATAGAAGGGTAAGCCATAACACACTACTTTAAGCTCACGTAATAGTCCTTCAAAACCAACCAGTGATGTCATTGTATGAACTTCATCAGCAATACCTAAGCAATCCGTTATACTAATATCATCTAGCATTAAATCGCAGTATTGATCAATAGTTTCATTTGCTACAGCGCCCTTACGGTTACCACTGATAACATCGGGGTGTGGTTTAAAAATAAGATAGGCATCAGGATTATTCTCTCTAACCGTCATAATAAGTTTGCTATTAGTGCAAATATCAATACAGCCTACTTGAATCGAAGCATCATCTTCAACTTGTCCTGGAATTAAAATAATCGTTTGTTCAGGTTTGGATTGAATGAGGTTAAGTGAGAGCTCTTTGCCAAGATTATATTTACTCACCTCTGCCTCCAATAATAAAGCGCGTAATTTTTTAGCGCGCTCTAGCAGATTAGACTCAAATTTATACGTTTGCAGTAGATACTCTAGATCGCTAGGCGATGAAGGGTTAAAATAAACCCCTTTGCGATCTAGTACTAATGAAGCAGGTGCAGTTAAGTCAGTCCCAATACCAATTGAACGTATAAACCCATCTTCCATATACTGTAGTGGCACATTAAACTGTTCAGAAAGTTTGATTGCCTCAGATTTGTCTTTACTCGCCCAAAGAATGATTTGACAAGACGCATCAAAGCCCTTTTTAATCGCTTGCTGAGAAGAGGAAACAAAATGAATTTCATTATCGGGTGATTGTAAAAAGCCTCGAATATAATGGAGTTTCCATAAAGTAAATCCAAAGCAAAATGATTTGCTTGAAGCATGTAGGCGCATTTGTTGCTGTAATGTGAAGTAATCTAATATATCTTCTATTTCGCAACGCTCCAAAGTATCAGGGTGAATATAGCGTGTATAGCGGATATAAGCAGCAGCAAACATCTGTTCTAGTGTTAGTTTGTTTTTGCGTCGCGTCCAAACATCAAGGGATGAATTCGCTCTATCATCAGTCAAGCCCCACCCAGAATAAAAAGGCACACCAAAGCAGGTAACAGGTTTGCCCAGCATTAAAGCCTCAAATCCCATTTGAGAGGTTGCTACATAAACATGTTCAACATGACTCATTAAAGCAAGTGGATTGATATTATCAGCAATAATGATGATTCGTGGGTGGTCTGTATCTAACGACAGACAGCCTTTCTTTTTGCCTGCGATAACATCAGGATGGGTTTTAATAATAATAGTAGCATTAGGGTGCTCATCTAAAGCTGCCTGTAACATATTGTCGAAGGTGTTGTTATTAATATAGCCATGTTCTAGCGACATATCGCCAGCAGTTTGGTCTATAACTAGTATGTTTTTACCTTCAGGTATTAAATTTGTATTAAAGGAGAGAGCCGTGTTGTTGTATTTTGAAATAGAGTGTTTTGTAATTTGCTGAATGCAAGTGGTTGCACGTTTTATTAACTCATTATCAAATGAAAGCTTAGAGTTAGCGGCTAATAAAATTTCCAAGTCTGATGGTGTGCAAGCATCGTAATATATTCCAGTGTGGTCAACAATCATCGAACAGGAAGTGTCACCTAATACGCCCTGTCCGCAAGAGTGTAAAAAACCATCTTCGAGGATGAGATAGGGTAGCTTGTGTTGAGAGGCAAACTTTATGGCTTTGGCGGTGTTGGCTTTTCTGCCCCAGCCCATAATAGTATCCACTTTTTTGGAAGGAGGGTGGAATACCTTATCAGCATTAAGAAAAGTCGTTAGTGTTGGTATTTTCATAATACCTGATGAAAACACACCAATGTTGTTTGCTTTTTTATTCAATGTGATTCTTTTCTCATAACAAGTAGGCGGAAACATACGCTTATTTTATGTGACCATTTTTGCTTAAGAAACCCATTTTTAAACAGAAAGATAAAGGCTTCCATACGACTCATATCTGCTTTTAGATAGCGTTGAAATTGTAATAATAGCATACGATCATCTTCACGCAGATTGGGAAAGTTTTGTAATAAATAATGAATAAGGGGTTTGCGTTGGTCACAAAAAAAGGGAACTGCTAACTTTTTGCTTGTGGTTAGCTGAAAAATAGATTGTCTGCCTTGTGACTTAGGTTGTCTGTTATTGCTAGTATTTTTATCATGTAGTCGATAATCAATAAGCGGGTGCTGTATTGTTGCTCGCTTGCCAAACAGCTCATTAATAACACTAATCCAATAGTCATGATATTTTAATTGGTGCGGGAAGGGAATACAGATTTTAGCTAAATGACGATTAATTAGTAGTGTATTTCCCATTACACCATTGTATCCCAATAGCTTGCTTAATGATTTCTCATTTGAGAAGTTAAGATTTTTAGACGCAAAAAAAGAAGAATGTATTGGCTGATTGTTAGCATTAATTAATCTTAAATCAGAATGAACTAAAGCAGGAGTACGAGGGTAAAGCGTTTCTAATGTTATTAAGGCATCCAATGATTGTGTCAGTTTATCAGGGTGCCATACATCATCTTGGTCGCACAAAGCAATATAATCAGAATTGCCATGCTTTAGCCAATAAACAATGGCTTGCTCAAAGTTGGTTATAAAACCAAGGCACTGATTATGAGTAAATAATGAAATATTGAAATGCTGCTTTTTATAGTCTTTAATTATTTGTATCGTTGTATCACGGGATGCATCATCAAAAACAAGTATCTCAATATTTTCATGCATTTGTTTAAGCAAAGAGTCTAGTTGAGCCTGTAAAAATTTTTCACCATTATGCGTGCATAAAATAATAGAAATTAATGGAATAGACTGTGTATTTGCTGGCATTAAGAGTTTTGTCATGTATGTGAAAAGTGGCGCACAGGCTATTTATCCCAAGAATTTAAGCCATCAATTCCATAAGCTATTAATATTGAAAAGTTATTTGTTTGAAAAGTAATCATTTTTATTAGTCATTCTTTTTCTTGATAGAAAAATCCTCGCAATCTAAGGTAAGGTTTGGATTATAGCAAGGATCATTCAATAATAGTTTGCCCCATTTTTTCTGTAAAAAACGCGCCTCTTTACGCAACTTACGTCGTTGCCACCATGAGCGCTTCTTGCCGCGTGACTTAGACTCATAATGAATTAACTCAGCATGCGGTGTCCACAAGTTACGATAACCACGGGCTAATACTTTAAGGCATAAATCGACATCATTATAGGCAACTTTCAGATTAACCTCATCAAAACCGTTAACCTCCTCAAAAACTTCTTTGCGCATAACCAGACAAGCAGCCGTAACAGCAGAAACATTATGCGCTACCGCTAGCCTGTTAAAATAACCTGTATGATCACCAGAAAAATACTTATGAGCATGGGATGCAGTCCCCCTAATGCCTAAAATTACCCCGCCATGTTGGATAGTGCCATCGGGATAATACAGCTTCGCCCCCACGCAGCCAATTTCAGGGCGGCAAGCCTGCGCAACCATTTCACTTAACCACTCAGGGTTAATCACTTCAATATCATTATTAACCAGAGCGATAAGAGAACCGTTTGCCTGTTTCACCGCAAAATTATTAATAGCAGAATAATTAAAAGGATGAGGATAATGCAATATCCGAATATTATCTTTGTGGGATAACTGCTCAAGATAGGCAAGGGCTGTCGGCTCATCACTCTGGTTATCAATAACCAATAGCTCAATAACTGAGTAGAGGGTATTATCCAGCAGACTATTAATGCACTGCCTTAATAACTCAGCTTGATTTTTAGTAGGGATAATAATGGAGACCAGTGGATTATCCGTAGGGGGTAGTTTCTGCTTTCCTATCTTGGAGGGTCTACTATGAATGGTATCATCAGTAATAAAATAGTCAGCTAAAGGCGTTAAGGAGGGCTCATTACTCCGCACTTCATTCAAATAAAAGAGAACCATAGCGCAATGGTAGATTTCCTCATCACGGTAGTGTTGTGTGACATGGAGGATAAGCCAATGAAAATAGTCCTGTTGATTGCTTAACTTCTCATCAGTGGTTAGCTCCGTTAAATTAATCAGATCTTGGCGGTAAAAAATAACAGCACGGGACAGGTAATTGTAAGACTTAAGATAGTCAGGATTCCAGTCAGGCTTGAAATGTGTGACTGGCTGCTTGTTTGTATTCAATAGTTGATGATCACTATAGAAAAAACGCAGTAAGGGGTTCTTTTGACGGTGTTTAAAAAAAGAGCATACAAAGTTCTTATCTAAAACATCACCTGATGTTATAAGTGCAATGTGTTTTTCTTGAACCTGTTGAGCTATTTTGTGAGGAGGAAGGATAGATGTAATAATGCTGTATGGTTTTATATCACTTTTATCTAAAATGGGAACTAAGGTATAAAGCCCTAAAAAATTATTATCAGGAACAACAATTATAAGTTTCCATTGTGGGCAAGTCTGATTGTCGATTGACAGTAATGTTTGCCCTAACAGCTTGCACTCTTTTTTGCTGAAAAAAAGCAGGATACCAAGAAGGCAATTATTTCTTGGGAAATAATTATTGGGTTTGATTTTATAAGTGTATTCTAATGTTTCCATCGGATTAATAATCCCTATAAACGGTTGTTAAAAAACAACAAATAATTCATTTTAATATAATTAGTGGTATAGAATATCTTATATTACTTATATTAAACAATGAGTTGGAGTAAAGTTGGTAATTGTTGTTATTTTTCTTCGGTTTCGTAAAAATAGTTGTTATCATTAATTAAATAACGTATTATAACGAATATGTAATCTTAAATATGACTTGTGTGATCAGTTTTTGAGATACTTACTTATGTGTCAGCTATTAGTCAAGCAGAATAAGGAATTTGTATATAGTATTGAATGATACTATATACCTAACTAGTTTAAGTAAGTAGATGGTCGCTTTTTATATCTGAATAGGTATACCTATAGATGTTTAAGACTTCGTATTCATTCAAAATAACCTACAAAAAGAGTAAAGTTAAATGAAATTATTTAAAAAAACAGTAATGAGTGTGGCGTTATCTAGCGCTGTGATTGGTGGTGCTCTAATGGGTGTTTCTACCTCTGTTCAAGCGGTTAATATCGCCCAGGACGGTTTAGGTGAAGTTCTCGTTTTTCCTTATTACACAACTCGTGCAGACTGGACGACCTTATTCAATATAACGAATACAAGTAATCAAACAGTTCTTATGAAGGTTATTTGGAGAGAAGGGCTGAACAGTCGTGATGCGCGCGATTTTGTTGTTGTTCTTTCACCTTATGATACATGGACTGCAGTTACTAGAAAAGTTCCTGGTGGTGGTGTAGAGCTTGTGAATGGTGAAGAGATTGGTGTAGGTGGTGCAGAGATGATCACTGCTGATAGCTCTTGTACTTATCCAAAGCTAAAGCAACGTGATAATGGTCTAACAGGGGTAAGATTTACAGCGCGTGCTTATAGTAAATATAAGGGTGTAGATAATAGAGATAATGCACCAACAACCCTTGATAGAGGGCTTGAGGGTTATTTTGAAGTTTATAATATGGGCAGTATTGATAATGAAACTGCAAAGTTTGAAGATGCCTTTACAATTGCTAAGTATTCAAAACATGAAGAAGAAGTTAGTAATAATGAAGCTAAGCCAAGAGATTGTACGTTAGTGCGCTCTGTACTTAGGAATCATGATAGAGTCTATATTAATAATCTTTTAGATGAGCCAAGAAATGTACTTAAAGGGCGTGCTGTTTTAATTAATGCTGATAGTGGCATAGCGGCTGGTTATGATCCCTTGGTGTTAGCTGATTTTACTTCAACTTCAAAGTATGCAGACCCATCACAAGATTTCCCAAATCTTGCTGAAGCAGATCCTGAGGCGCTTGTAATAAATGATGGTCAATTTAATCCAAGCAATAGTACATCAACGCCAAGCGAAGCATTAGCGATAGATACATCGGGAGACTCTACTGGTGCTGATGCTGTTAGTGCTTTGATTAGTCGTACTAATGTTATTAATGACTATAATGTTAAAGGTGACTCCGCGACCACTTGGGTTTTAAATTTCCCAACTAAACGTTTTTATGTAGATAGAGCGCTTCATTCATCTAATAATCAGTCACCAATAAGACCTGGTCAACAGGCGCCGCTTGCTCCTTTTGCTGCGGCTGTTCGTGGTAATGCCTTTAATAAAACGTCTTGTTTTAATTATAGGCTTTCTATGTGGGATCGTGAAGAATATAACGTCATTGCAGATCAGTTCTCTCCACCAATGCCTCCTTCAGGTCCGCGCATGTGTTATGAGGTTAATCTTCTTTCCTTTGCAGATAAAAACTTGTTTAGCTCAACAATTATTCATCAGAGTGTAACGGGTGGCGATAATAAAGGAGTATTACCCGCTGAAAATGGTTGGGCTGAAATCGGATTTGGTG
>JAGLBQ010000260.1 GCA_023146675.1 Cocleimonas sp.
GTTGATGGTTGGTCGCGCTTGGTGCATGGGCTTATTTTAAGTTATCAGTAACGTTATTTTTTTAAAGTTCCTAATGACAGTTTTATATTTTGTAGGTCAGTGAAGTTTATGTAACTGACCAAATTTTAGCGCAATCTATGGTCGGCTCTGCATGGCTACGCCGATCTTATCGAATGCTATTAATCGGTTAATAATAAAAAATCATGTCACAAGAAATAATAGTCCATCTCACGTCACAAGCAATGCAGTTGGTGTTGTATTTATCACTGCCTGTTTTGATAGCAGCAACCGTTGTTGGTTTGATCATCAGTCTATTTCAGGCATTGACTTCAATTCAGGAGCAAACCTTGCCGCACGCCTTTAAGTTGGTGGCAGTTATGTTAGCAATAGCCTTCACAGTGAAGATGCTAGGGTCTGAATTGTATGATTTTACCATCAATGTTTTTAATGAATTTCCTCATTTGCCAAAAAAATAACGCGTATGGATAATGGATTATTTATTTTAGCAGAAGGCGAATTATGGCTATTTGCTTGGACGCTGACGATACCAAGAATTCTAGGGGCTTTTCTTGTAATGCCCTTTCTTAGTAGTACTACGCTGCCAGGTTTAGTTCGAAATGGTATTGTGATGGTGTTGTCTGTTGTTGCTGTGCCCATGACACTGGAACAGGTGAAAGACTTGCCCTTAGAAGCCTTTCCTATGGTTGTCATCGTTATCAAGGAAGTGATTTTGGGCTTTATGATGGGCTTTATGTTTAGTATCCCCTTTTGGGCTGTGAGTGCGGCAGGCTATTTTATTGATATGCAGCGTGGCACCATGAGTGCAGAGCAGTTTGCGGCAGTTATTGCCGATCAGACCTCTCCATTAGGAAATGTATTGGTACTAATGGTGGTTACTCTATTATTTGCTTCTGGTGGTTTTTTGCTTTTGTATGAGGTGTTATTGCTAAGTTATCAAACATGGCCTATTGATAGCTATTTTCCTAAATTTCATATGGATTCAGCGGTGGTTATTTTGCGGCAACTGGATTTGTTAATGTATACCGCTGCTTTAATAGCAGGGCCGATTGTTGCGATTATGTATTTAATCGAAATAGGTGCGGCGTTCGTTGCACGACAAGTCCCCCAGTTAAATGTTTTTCTTCTGACCATGCCTATTAAAAGTGGCGTGGGTATGTTGGTATTGATTTATTACGTCACCTTTATCGCTAATTTTTTACGTGATAAATTTCTTCATTTTGGTGATTCCTTTCAAATACTTGAAAGGATATTGAAATGAGTGGGGATAAAGATAGCAAAACAGAAGAACCCACGCAGCAGAAATTAAAAGAAGCACGTAAAAAAGGTCAGGTAGCACGGAGTGAAGAGTTTGCCCCAACGCTGATGTTTGTGTTTGCCGTGTTGTACTTTTGGTTTGGCTGGGATTCAATGTTTGTCAATATTAAAGAGGTGATTACTTCTATCCCTTTTATCTACACCATGGACTTTCCCCTTGCGCTGGATAATGTCTTGGACAAGGTAATGTCTAAAGTAATTTATTCGATTGTCTTGCCGTTTGCAATATTGATGTTGATAGCAGGTATTTTAGGCAATGTACTGCAAACGGGGATTTTATTCTCAGTTGATCCTGTTACGCCTAAAGGAGAAAAAATCAGTCCAATCAAAGGATTTGGACGTATTTTTTCCATCAAGCAAGTGATCAAGACCTTGTTTTCTATTATCAAGATTCTTGGTATGAGCATTATTATTGTCTATGTTGTTAGATTGGGTATACGTGACTATATGCATGATATATCGCAGTGTGATGTGAGGTGCCAAATGCTGGTATTTCAGACTTTGCTGAAAAAATTGGTGATGATTTTGCTACCCATTCTTGTTGTTGTAGCAGCAATGGACTTTATGTTTCAGAAATCTCAGTTTACGAAAGATCAGCGTATGAGTAAGGATGAGATTAAGCGTGAGTATAAAAATCAAGAAGGTGATCCTGAAATAAAAGGTGCGCGAAAACAAGAACAACAAAAAATGCTGGAGCAGGATCTCAATAAAAAAGTGAAGGAATCAAGAGTGGTTATTGTTGGGATGAATTTGGCGGTGGCGTTGAAATATGATGAGGATTTGCCACTACCAATTCTTCTGGCTATTGGTAAGGACAGAATGAGCTTTAAAATGATAGAAATTGCCAATAAAGAGCGTGTAAAAGTTATTGCTGATCCTGATCTGGCGGGGAAATTAGCAAAGGAGGGTGATATTGATCAGTATATTCCATCCTCAACAATTGAAGGTGCTGCACGGGCGATTCAGCAGGCAGCAGAGTAGTTTTTAATTTCCAGTTGACACTTTATTTATTGGAATTGGTGGATTTACACCCGAGTTAGAGGATAGCTAGAGAGCCTAAAGTCATCGATTTGATAAAGCGTAAACTATTTTTTAACTAATGACGGATCCCCTAAATTCTTTATAAATATACATTTGGTCAGGCAAGACTAGTCATATTGCTAATGACTGCCTGATAATACTGAGCAAGTAAAGATAAATTGCGCTATAGCTCGGTTGGTGTAAATGCCACGATCCTTCTTAAATTAAATCCAAAAAATAATCATCTTCTGGAGAGAAAAAATTAGCGAAATATCTGATAAATTGAATGATGTGAGGCGAAAAGTTCGTAATGCTTATTTTGAGCATCTGAACCCTAAGCTTGGGCAATTAAGGGAAGAGGTAAATGGGTTTGGTTTTCTAAAACGTATTACGTTGCCTAATGATTTTTCCATGTGGTTTGGTATTGCAGCAGGAGTCACAGGTTTTTCCTTGTTGCTAGATAATACGATGGAATGGTATTGGCAGTTGTTTCTTATGCTTTTTATTATTTTTATAGGCCCTTCTATTTTAAAAGTGGTTAGATCTTTATTTCAGGGTGCAGATAATGTCTTGGCTGTTTATCCTGGAAAGCAATTAATAGGGCAAAAAATTACATTAAAGAAGGAAATTAAAGGCGGCAAGGGTGAAGTAGTTTTCAAAGGAGATACATGGAGTGTTCAAGGTGATGATTTGGCAGCAGGAACTAGAGTAAAAGTGGTGGCGGTAAAAAAAGATGTTTTATACGTTGTTAATGCAATGAAAGAGTTTGATGAAGTTTGATCAAACAATCCATAAATCAGGAAGATTTATGCTAGATAAGATAAAGGATTGATGAAATGAAAGTACATGAAACGGTCTATTCAACTGTTGTTACCTTTGATAGCGCGGTTGACGCTGAAAGTGCCTCAAAATTAAAAGGTGTATTGTCAGATATAGATTCACCTATCAATGATCGGTTGATTATGGATATGCAAGCAAGTACCTATTTATCCGCTAATGCTGTTTGTGTTTTATTGAGTGATCAGCGCAATAATA
>JAGLBQ010000261.1 GCA_023146675.1 Cocleimonas sp.
TCTGAGGATGTTACACCTGCAGAAGTTATCGGCATTGATCGTAATGAAGTATTGCTTGCACCTATTGGCGATATGCGCGGTATGTCAACAGGGACGGCAGTGATTGCAACAGGCAAGTCATTACATGTTGGGGTTGGTGATGAATTGATCGGCTGTGTGCTCGATGGCGTGGGTAATATCATTGATAAAGGAGGAAGAGATGAGGTACATCTTGATGGGAGTTATCCTGTCATTGCCGCCTCTCCATCACCATTGGATCGTGACATTATCAGAGAGCCAATGGGCTTAGGTGTAAAAGCAATGGATGGTTTATTAACCTGTGGTGTCGGGCAGCGCATGGGTGTATTTGCAGGAGCGGGGGTTGGTAAAAGTTTCTTTATGAGTATGTTAGTGCAACATGCTGAAGTTGATGTCAATGTGATTGCCTTAATTGGAGAGCGTGGACGTGAGGTAAGAGAGTTTATTGAAGATGCCTTAGGCGAAGAGGGTATGAAAAAAACAGTGCTGATCGTCTCAACCTCTGATCGTCCCTCCATTGAACGTTTAAAAGCAGCCTATGTTGCAACAGCCGTTGCTGAGTATTATCGTGATCAGGGTAAAAGTGTTTTATTGATGATGGATTCATTAACGCGCTTTGCTCGTGCGCAGCGTGAAATAGGCCTAGCAGCAGGTGAAGCACCTGCGCGGCGTGGGTTTCCACCCTCTGTGTTTGCAGAGTTGCCATTGTTAGTAGAAAGGGCAGGGCGCTCTGATAAAGGATCAATTACTGCTTTTTATACAGTTTTGGTCGAAGGCGATGATATGTCTGACCCCATTGCTGATGAGATCCGATCATTACTGGATGGGCATATCGTATTATCACGTGATTTGGCTGCAAAAAATCACTATCCCGCAATCGATATATTACAAAGCCTAAGTCGTGTAATGCCCGCTATTGTGCATCCACAACATATTGAAGCAGCAGCAAAAGTGCGTAGCTTAATGGCAAAACATAAGGAAATAGAATTTTTAGTACGGGTGGGTGAATATCAGGCTGGTGTAGATCCTGAAGGGGATGAAGCATTGGCAAAAATCGATGCAATTAATAATTTTCTGACGCAAAAGCCAGATGAAATTTGGGAACCATCCGTATCCATTCCACAATTAATGCAGATTCTTCAATAAGCGTATGAGTTTAGAAAAATTAAAGGAATTGCGAAAGCGACGCAAGGAAGGGGCAACGATTGCGTTACAAAAAAGTAAAGAATATTTACTCGCCTGTGAGCGTGAAGCGGCAGAAAAATATAACGAATTGCAACAATATGGACAATGGCGCTTGCAACATCAAGAAGAATTATTTTCACAATTGCAGGCAGAGAGTTTTTCTCCTGATGATCTAGGGCGCTATATGTCAAATATAGAAGGTATGAAGGTTAAAAAAAGCCAGCTTGAGGAAGGTTTGGAGGAGATAAAGTTAAAATATCAGCAAGCCGAACAAAGTCTTTCAGAAAGAAAAGCAGCATTGTCAATGATCACTAAAAAACTGGAAAAACTCTCTGAGATTATTGATATTAAAAAGAAAGAACTCAGCAGTGGTGATGGGCTTAAAGAGGAAGATGTGATTGATGAAATTGTAGCATTTAGGGCGGCTAGTGCGCGTTAAGTGATTTGAGCGAAAGTACATTTACAGGGTTCGGTGACGTTTACATAACCGACCCTGTAACAGCAAGGTTATTATGTAGTGTTTATATCTTAGTACCACATGAGGCTGCTTTACCTGTATTTGTCATATCATAAAGCTGCTTAGATTTTTGCTGTGCTGATGCTTCTGTGTAAGCAACGGTGCTGACTGTTCTAGCAAAATCAGTACGAATTGATTTAACCACACCCTGACGAATTTTTGCGTCACACTTCATAATATCCATAAGCGCATTCAAATGCTGTCCTTCACCTTTAGCAATATCTTGCTCAAGAGCAGTGTAAGAGCTGTGAATAAAAGATGCTTTTGCAACGGCTGAGCCTTTACAATTTTCTTCTGATGACATATTTGAACTAATTGCAGTTGTTCCTAAATCCCATGTGATATTAGAGATTGCTGCCAATGCTTCATTCTTTTTGAAAATCATCGCGCCAATACCACATTCAGTATAGACTTCCCCAAATTCACGCTCAGCGTTTGCACTACTCATCATACCAATAGTGACTAAAGATGCTGAAACGATTGCTATTATATTTTTCTTAACATTCATATTATTATCCCAATTATAAGGTTTATTTCACAATGAAAGCAGAGAGCTTTTATAGGTTCTTCGCTTAAATTGAGCGCTATACTTTACACTAGATTATTTAAATATGCATTTTTCTACAAAAGATCTTTAAGTAGCACTTCAGTACCAGCGATGAGTGCAGGATCTACGATATTAACAATAGAGTCGTACTGAGTATTATTTGCTCCGCCCTCTGCTTTTTCTCCTGCATTTGATATTTGCAAAAATAGAATTAGGAATAAAGTGGATAGAGAAAGAATAGTAAATTTTCTAGTTGACATTATTAAAGATCTCCTGAAGTAATTCATATCTAAGTTATATTAGCATATACTTATATTCTAATGCAATATTTATCCTGTATTCAACGCTTGACCTGCAATTTGCTTTTTGAAGAGGCAAGGTGAACTGTAAATACCCGCTTTGAGGTATGCCCTATATGCTATATTCTTTGGATTATTTTTGAGATACCAAGGGTCAATTTAACCAAATGAAATATCTATTTTTTACACTATTAGTCTTACTAACCGCCTGTGAACCAAGGGAGCGGGATACGAAAAATCTTCCATGGAAAACATCAGTAACAGCGTCTGGAGCAACACAAGTTTTTGGTATTGCCATTGGTGAGGTGACGTTAAAAGAGCTGAGTATTAGGTTGAAAAAAATAGCGGATACTGCGCTTTTTGAAACACCTAAAGGTAAGTTGAGCATTGAGTCTTATTTCGGCAAAACCACCATTGGTTTATTGGAAGCACGTCTCATTGTTGATTTAGAGGTTAGTGATGAATTTCTTAATACTGAGCGTAAGTATGTAAAAGATCGTGACTCTACGCCAAATAATAACTGGAAATATCAGCTAACAACGGAAGGATTAGCAGAGACCGTCCATAAAAAAATATGGCGTATGGTGTATCTTCCTATGGGGCAGTATGAGGAAAAACAGATAAAGTTTTTTGGTAAACCGGAAAAGATTATCAAGATTACTAAAACAGCACAGTATAGGTTATTTCCTAGCAAAGGGATTGTATTGTTGTGGGATACTGATGGTGGTGAGATTTTTTATTATGTTGCCCCAAAAGATTTTTTACGTTTAAAAGAAAGTTTACCGATGGAGGTTGTCCGCCCTAAGGAAGATTAAACTATTTTTTATACACATAAAGTCGATGAAACTGCTTTGTTCATCGGGATGGGATGCCTTATATCTTAATACCCTGCTACTGTATCGTTATGAATAGAGTAGCTCCACATCCACCGCTTGTGATAGCGCAATCTAAAACCCAGCTAACTTTAGCCTCAAAAGTCTATGCTGGTTTATTTATATTGCTATTGAGTTTTATAGTGGGAGTGTTGCTTGTTTCTTTTTTATCACCACCAAGACCATTAATAGTCAGTGGGAGAAATAGCCCTCAAAACAAAGTGCAGAGAACGCCTACGATAATGCGCTTACCTATATTAATGGATAGGGTGATAAGAGATTCCTCTGCCTATGTCTATGTAAAGCCTACTTCAATACGTTTTGAATTAGGAATCCCTTGGGGGAAGAAAATAGG
>JAGLBQ010000262.1 GCA_023146675.1 Cocleimonas sp.
AATGAGTGTTTTGCAATTAAATCGGTTAGTTCTTTATTGTCTGCATCAACATTGGTACCTACCATAATGAAGTGCGTATCGGGATGTACTTTTGTTAAAAGCGCTGCCGCATTAATAAAACCGATATGATTTTTTACAGGATGAAAACGAGCAGTTATGCCAATGACAAAGCTGTTTTGTGGAATACCTAAGCTTTTACGAATGGTCTTTCTGACTTTTTTATTAGAATAAAAGCGCTGTGTATCAACACCATTAGGAATAACCAGTGCTTTGTCATTATTAAATCCCCAGTCTAGATGCTGGTCACGATTTAAGCGCGAAACATACATCATGCATTCAGGCATTTTTGACAGCAAACCCCAGAAGCGCAGTTGTAATTGCTTGCGATAAGATTCTTGTCGATAGTTTTCCAAACCCTCATGTACTGTCCAGATGACGGCTGGTTTATTGGGTAAAAATTTTCTTAATACGGAGCCAACCACCCCTCCTTCATACATTGTTCCGTGGATAATATCAGGGTTAAATTCTTTTAGTAATTTATACGCTTGAGCAATTGCAGCGGGTTTCTTTTTGATATTAAGTGCATGAACAGGAATGCCTAGCTCACGTATGCGATCCCCCAGATAGGTATCACGATCTAGCCCGATAACCATTAACTCACATTTATTTTTATCAAATGCACCCAGCAAGCGAAACAACTGAACCTCAGCACCGCCTGTTTCAAGACCTGTAGAAATATGAGCAATTTTAATCATTTGGCTATCCCTCTAATTTTTATTATTGGGATTAAGCATAACCAAAGATAATGATTCTGCCCATAATCTCCAGACTAAACGTCAAAATCAGACTGATTTTTTGCGTAACAAAGAATAAAAGAAAAAGTAAGCAATAATCAAAAAAACGGGGAGCCATGCAGGCACTCCAATCCAAAATTGACGAATAGGTTTTTCTAAATCAATATAATAAAAGCCCACTTTTGTCCACAAATCATAAGACTTCACTTTATCAGTAGGCTTACGAAAAAAAGCCGCACCGAAATCAAACGTTTGATAGGTTTTGCTCGGCTCATAGGGATGTAAAATAATACTTTTCCCAATCAATAAAGAGCCATTTCCTGGCCACCAAAAACGGTAATAGTGATTCTCTATTTGTTGGTTATTTTTCCGCTCAGAGTCCACACCAAAGGTGTTGTAATGGGTGTAACTACTTAGCCAAAAGATGGTAAATACGACCAAGGTAAGACCCAATAGAATGTGAAATATTTTTTTTATCATGATGTTGCAAACCTACTCATTTAAAGAGGCGATTTGATCGCAGTCGAACCAGTAGCCATGCGGTTACCGCACCAGCAATCCCTCCCATTAAATGCCCTTCCCAAGAGACACCGCTTTTTAGTGGCAGAATACCGCTTATTAGTGTTGAACCATACATAATGGCAACGAAGATACTAATCATAAGAGGAATAATGCGCTTTTCTAATAAGCCTGAGACGACTAGAAAAGTGGCTAAACCAAAAACTAATAAGCTAGCACCAATATGTATCGAATTTGAGCGACCAAAAATCCACAGTAAGCCCCCTCCTAGGACAATAATAAAGGCGACTATTTTTCTACTATCTGCCTGTGAGCCTGAAAGCAGCGCTAGTAATACAATAAGTGGTACGGTGTTTCCCATAATATGTTGAAAGTCAGCATGGAGAAAGGTCATGGCTATAATACCAAAAAGCCCTTCACCATCACGTGGTATAAGTCCAAATTTTTCCAAGGGCAAAAAACGATCTAATAAAAAGATCAACCAAATAGCTGCTATAAAAAGTGCAATAGAAAGCACTTCTTCACGAATTTTATGTACATGGTTCATTAATTATGCCTTGAAAATATTGATATATTTGATGTCCCTCTGATTATAGGTCGCTATTCTAATAATAGAAAACAATCCTTTATAAATATAAATTTAGCGTACAAATTCAGCTTGCATTAGGTTTCGGTTTGCAAAGATGTTGATGACTTTTTGTTATCCACAAAATCCTTCTATATAAAATATCTATATATAATCATAGATATTTTATATAAATTCAGGTTTGGTTAAGCTTTGGTTAAGTTTTGCTCTGACACAATAGAGAACTCAAGACTAGCCATGCTGTAAAAGCTAACAGGAAGTTAGTAAACATTCTTTGTTTTATCTTAAGACTTTTCTTAGATAATATACAAAGAAAGTGCCGCAAAGGGCTGGCGGTTAAATTTTTTAAAATGGAGACTTAGGGATGTTAATTTTGACGCGTAGAGTTGGAGAAACTCTAAAAATAGGGGACGATATCAGCGTAACGGTTTTGGGAGTTAAGGGGAACCAAGTACGAATCGGTATTGATGCGCCAAGAAATGTTGCGGTTCATAGAGAAGAAATTTATGAGCGCATTCAAAACGAAAAATTACATTTAGTTGATGCCGACAAAAAATATGCCAGCTAATAGAAAAATGAGCAAATCCTATGCGGTTTCTCGCAGAGCTCATTCATTTAAGCTATGATTCACTATCACACCCTGCTATTTAGCAGGGGTGTATATTTGTGTTCGAGGCATTTATTATGTTGGATTATTTGTTTTTCAATCAGTCAATAGCTGATAAGTTTATTGATTTTATGAATGAAAATAATCTTGGGTGGACTCAAGAAGTAGAAAAAATTCAAGGCGCGCTTGTTTTAAAGACTTCCGAAGATATTGATGATGCCTTATGGGATGCGCTTGATGAACGCTATGATGCATTAGGGCTTCAAGATGCACTGCTAAGTAGCAATAACTCTGCCGAAGCAGACGATATTGATGCTGCGGGTGTCTATCTTCAACTGAAAAATGGCCAGCAAACCATTGCTGCAATTGACCCATTAATTATGAATCGTATTCTAGATGTAATTAGCATGGATGAATTTAATGACTTTATCGAAGCTATTGTCAGTAGTGTTGAAAATCCTGATGACTCTGCTATTTGTCAAAAAAAGACTTAATTATTACTTGTCTTTAACCGCATAAATCACCACCAAAACCCAACCCACAATAAATGCCAATCCACCTGTTGGTGTAATCATTGCAAACATTTTATTAGCGGTTAACACATAGCTATAAAGGCTTCCTGAGAATAAGACAATACCTAAACTAAAGGCTATTCCAGCACCACTCAGTAAGCGTGATTTAGTTTCTTTAAGCAGTATGGCAACCACTAATATGCCAAAGGCATGGTAAAACTGATATTCTACCCCTGTATTAAAGCGCGCTAGCATTTTTTCATCTATCATTATTCTTTCTAGCCCATGCGCCCCAAAGGCTCCGATTATTACCGCTAACAATGCAAACACTGATCCTAGTAATAAAAATTTATTCATATTTTTTCTGCGATTATCCACGCCTCATTTCGATTTCCTTGTTGAATATCTCCTAAACCGCCCTCTTCGCGATAATTCACCACGCGCAAATCAGCACAGAGCGCTAATAGCTCACCTTGCTGTAAGCGAAAGTCAGGATTACTAGGACCCGATGTATCAATAGATTGCTGTGACCACGTTTGATAGAACAGCAACCCACCTGTTTTCAGTGCATTAATAATAGCGGAGAATAAATTGCGCTGTAAAAAATAGCTGACCACAATCACATCATAATGTGCCACTTGTAGTGACTCTGTTTCACTATCCCAAA
>JAGLBQ010000263.1 GCA_023146675.1 Cocleimonas sp.
CCTTTTTCTGCCAGCAACTGCGCATTACCCGCACGACCACAAGCTAGGTCTAGCGCATGACCTAATTTAGGGAGCAGATAACTATTTTGTAGCAGACACTTTGCAGGGGTTGCCGCAGCAATATCTACATTTTTATAACAATCATTCCATTTTTCTTTTTTGCTAAGCGTCATTTACTAAACTTCTTAGGATCAATCCCTAAAGAGCGCATTTTACGATAGAGATGAGTACGCTCCATTTTGACTCGCTCGGCTAATTTGCTCACATTACCTCCGCACTGAGTTAACTGATAGCTTAAATAATCATGCTCAAACTGCTCGCGAGCTTGACGTAGTGGCATATCATACAAACTACCAGGTAGCATTTTATCAATACCCTGTTCAAAAATAGGAATACTTGCCCCTAGCGTTTCCTCCACCTCGTCTAGGTCTATTTCTGTGTCTGTTCCTAAAATCAATAATCTCTGAACTAAATTACGCAATTCACGAATATTACCCAACCAACGATAATTACGCAGGAAGTTTTGTGCCGCCACAGAAAAATGGCGATAAGGTAAACCATCCTTTAAGGTCTGTTGATCCACATAATAATTAAGCAACTCAGAAACATCTTCGGTATGTTCACGTAAAGCAGGAATATACAATGGAACAATATTCAAGCAATCATAAAGTGCATCATTAAAGCGATCCGCTTCAATATCATCACGTAGATCATGCTGAGCGGAAGTGATAATAATCATATCCAGCTCAATGCGCTCAAAACTATCGACTCGCATATAAAAACCATCCCGCAATACCATCAACAACATCAATTGCAGTGAGGAGGGCAAGGCATTAATATCAACAAGGTATAAGCACCCACCCTGCCCCTCATCAAACAGTCCATATTCTATTTTATCACCCTCGACACGTCCAAACATCATCGTGGCAAGTTCTGTATCTGTTTGATCTTCAGTATAAGAGGAGACAATGCTTTTTACAAAAGGACGCGAAGAACGATCACTTTTGGTGTGAATATAATGTGCAAAAATTTCTTTTCCTGAACCCACTTCACCATAAAGTAAGACGACACTACCATGTTTAGCAACGCGTAACGCCTGTTCACGCAAATGCACCATAACATCACTCGAACCAATCGGAGCAGGTGGAATTTGTAATTGTTTTTTTAGCCCTTTATTTTCTTGTTCTAATTGACCAGAGCGCAATGCATTTTCTATTGTCAGCAACATTTTAGCCATTGATAAGGGCTTTTCAATATAGTCATACGCACCGAGGCGGGTTGCTTCAACCGCTGTTTCAATCGTACCGTGCCCTGACATCATAATCACAGGGCAACATAATCCCTCATTTTGTTTCCAGCTTTTTAACAGCGAGATACCATCATCTCCTGGCATCCAGATATCAAGCAAGACTAAATCTGGACGGCGCAAGCGGCGCTTTTCTCGTGCCTGCTCAGCACTTTCAGCGGTAATAATATGATAACCTTCATCTTCCAGAATCTCACCCACTAACTCTCGAATATCGGGTTCATCATCAACGACTAAAATAATTTGTTTTTCAGTCATATTGTTCTCCTTAATTTATAACAGGCAAGCAAACACTTATTTTTGCACCTTTTTTGTTATCATTCATTTGATCTGCTCTATTATTAGCAAATATTGTCCCCGAGTGTTCTTCTACTATTTTCTTTACAATGGACAAGCCCAAGCCTGTTCCACTGCTTTTAGTACTCACGTAGGGCGTAAATAAATTTGCAATGACATCCTCACTAATGCCATCACCATTATCACTGACTTCTACCACAATATGCTGATAACACAGACTCACTCTCTCTTGATTCTGCCATGTTGACAATGTTATTTGCTTAAATTTTTGCTCTTTTGGCATCGCTTCTAACGCATTTTTGACTAGATTCACCAACATTTGCCGAATTCTATTTTGATCCAGCTGCAAATCTGGAACGTCCTCTAAATTTAGTACAATTTCAGCCTGTTGGCTATTCATAGCATAGAGTTCGGCCACATCTTTTAAAATTGTATTAATATTCAAGCGTTGAAACACCAATGCTGGTGCACGTGCATATTGACTAAATGCATCCACCATTGTTTTCATATTATCAACCTGATGGATAATTGTTTTACTCATACGCTTTAATAATGCGGCGGAGTGATCGCTTAGCTCTGGCAATAACTTAAATTGCAATCGCTCTGCTGATAATTGTATCGGTGTTAAGGGGTTTTTTATTTCATGCGCAAGACGGCGCGCTACTTCACTCCACGCGGCTTCATGTTCAGCCTGAATCACCTCCGTAATATCATCAATAACCAACACATACCCTTGCGCATCATCGACTAATGAAGGTAATTTTGCGCCTTTACACACCAATGTTTGATGCCCACTAGGAAGAAATAAGCTGACTTCTAATTGCCACTCTTTTGTATTATTTTGAAAATAAGGTTGAATAGCTTCAAATAATGGCTTTAAGCGCTGACTTTCCTTGCACATTTGCTCACAGCTTTTCCCGTGATAATGTTTAAGTGAGGCTTGCAAAACCTGTTCAGCTGCTGCGTTAATACGGCGAATAATACCATCTTCATCAATGGTAATAACCCCTGAGCTAATATGATCTAATACAATATTGAGATAGTCACGCTGTTGTTCCATCTGTTTCTGACTGGATTCACTTTCACTTCGTGCCTGCGCCAGACGTGCGGTCATGACATTAAAGGAACTTGCTAATAAGCTAAAATCATCTTTTTTCGAAACAGGCAATTTTTTATATAAATTACCTTTTGCAACCGCAACCGTTGCTGCTAACAAGCTACTAATAGGCTCTGTTAGTTTTTGCGAATAGAGAAAAGCCGCCAAAATAGAAAACAAAATAGATAACACCATAATCAACAACAGTGTAATGCGAAAATATTGCTTTATCTGTTCACGGTTTTGTTCTGTTTGTTTATATTCCGAGCGTGCTTTCATGACACTTTCAGCAAGGCTAAGATTATTTTTTGAAAGTGAAAAAAGAGCGGTTAAAACAAACGTTTCAACCCCAGGTTGTACCGTTAATGCAACACGAGAGTAAGTATCCTTATTATCTAAGGTAGGCTCCAATTGAAACATATAGCCATGTAACGATAAGGTACGAAAAATTGCATCTTCAGGAAAGCGCGGTAAAATAGTATCAGTATCATTACCACTATAAACCACTACTTTTTTATTAGCATCCAGTAGCACCATTTCATAAGCGTCTAATTGCTCTCTTTTACGATCTAAAAAGGAAGAATAATCAGTAGCCTCGGTTGGATTTAAGGCAACCATTTCTTTAGCCACCTGCTCCAAATTAAATAAATGCTGACGCATTCTTACATCAAAGGCACGTTGTGATAGCTCCAGCGAATCATCTAACGCGCTTGCAATTTGCACATTGAACCACGCATCAATGCGATCACCAAGGAAATTGACTGAGAAAAAGGAGACAACCAAAACAGGAATAATGGTGAGAACAGCAAATGCTGTCATTAAGCGTGCCGTATAACGTGAGCCTGCCTGCTTGGATTTCAAACGAACGACAAGCTGAATACTATTATAAATAATCAAGCCAGCAAGAATAACAAGAATTAGACCATTAAGAAGTAACAGCCACTGATTTAAGTAGGCTGTATCGTAAGGGTTGTTCATTGCCTGTCGTAATAATATTAGCGAAATGGCTAACAAAATAACAACTAAGACAATAGGAATTGCCTGAATTAAAAATGGTTTTAAATGAAGTCTCATTGCAATTTCCAACGTGCTTCTGGGCTGGATAAACCATATTCACTACTCATTAGCGACTGAATACGCACAGGTAGCTTTATTTTTTCTGGTTCAAAAGAGACAATCGCACTTATATAATTGCCCTCATTTGCACTTCTTTTATCGAGACGTGTCAATCTATAGTTACGCACCTCACCCATTTTACGTAGTGCCGCAGGGAGATTGCCAAAATTCCAATGTTCATTCGTATCGCCACGCGAGAGCAAATAGTGACGACTAAGCGCATGATATTTTAATTGGAGCTTCAAACTTCCCAAGGAATCTTTTTTATTCCAAAACCAATTGTCTGGACGGTAATAGGTAAACTCTACTCTGGATTTTAGTGTTACACCATTTAATAGTGCTTGATGTAAATAATTTGTTAATTGGTACTTTATATTTAACTGCGCTTTATAAGATTGTATTTTGTAGCTATCTATTTTTTTAGCAACAGGCTGGAGTTTGAATAGTTCAATATAGATACTCCCTTTAGCAGCACCGACTGAGCTTAGTGCTGTTGCTAATAATAGCATAAGCACTAAACAGCATTTTAGCCAATTTGAGTTTGCTTGATGAAAAATGGGTGGGTTTTTCATAGTTATGTTAATAAGAAAGCCAGTTAAATGACCTCCAGCAACACTGGAGGCTTATTAGATAACGCCCTTAAAGGGCTTGTAGTGTTCGCCTCAAGGCAAATCACATTTTAAACTTCATTGGTTCAAAATGCGCATCATTCTTTTCTTGATCTTTAATGTACTAAATAACGCCCCCTTATGCCAGCCTCCCTAATCAGACTGAGGAGTTACCCCTTTTAATCAAACAGTTACAGCGCCATTAGGTGTACCTAAAATCAATACATCCGCAGGACGAGAGGCAAATAAACCAACCGTTACCACACCCGCAAGCTTATTAAAATCAGCTTCCATTTTAATTGCATCGATTATTTCCATATCGTGTACATCAATAATAATATTGCCATTGTCAGTGGTAAAACCTTCACGTAGCACAGGCTTACCCCCCATTTTTATAATTTCTCTAGCAATATAAGCTTGTGCCATAGGGATCACTTCCACAGGTAATGGAAACTTTCCTAAGGTATCAACCAATTTAGACTCATCAGCGATACACACAAACTTCTCACTTGCTGCTGCCACTATCTTCTCACGCGTTAATGCGCCGCCGCCGCCTTTGATTAAGTGTAATGCTTTATTTGACTCATCCGCACCGTCAACATACAGCGATAAAGTGCCCGCATCATTTAAATCTAACACCTTAATACCATGTGCTTCTAAACGATCTGCACTCACAACAGAACTTGCAACGGTTGCATCAATTTTATGCTTAACCTCAGCCAATAGATCAATAAAGTGATTAGCCGTTGAGCCTGTTCCAATACCTATCACCATGCCAGATTCAACATATTCAAGTGCTGCTGCTGCTGCTGCTTTTTTCATTTCATCTTGTGTCACGTTATTTTTCTCCATTTTTTAATTGCGTGTATAATACCTGAACTCTTGCTGAATCTTAATGTTATTGAAATTTTTCCTTAGCAACTCGGTTTTCACCTAGAAACAGCATTCAAAAATTCACGATTACAACTTGCATTCTTTTTCCATTGATCCACCTCTGGTGATTGAGGTTTATTTATTTGGTATTTCTCTAGCATTTCATCATTTGTTTTACTCGCTAACGCTCTATCAATCGCTAATAACACTCCCTCACTATCTTCTAACAGTACGACTGAATATTTTTCATCTGAAAGTAAACAATAAAACTCTTTGAAAGACTTAAATGTTTGTTGGTTTACTTTGGTGATTGTCATTGGCGCAAGATGATGCGTACCCGTGTTATAGGATGTAGGCAAAATATTGGTTAGGGTAATACTATCAATTTTATTTTTCTCTTCGGAGTCTTGATACTCCTTATTAGTGAGACAGCTTTCACTCTGCTCACTCGCAACAAAGACATAACCTGCATAAATAAAATAACGTGAGTCCTGATCAAATTCAAAACTCCCTGTCGTAATGTCTTTTAGAGAAAGATGAACAATTTTTACTCTTCCATTTCTTACAATTTCCAGTTCTAATCTATCCCCCATTTGATGGAGATCAACATAATGTAAAAAAGTAAATCGCGTATTATTAGCACCAAAAACGCGCCCGTTATTTTCAATTTTTTTGCCATCAATACGGGTTATAATGTCACCTTGTTGTAAGACACCTTCTGCCTGCATATTTGCACACACTTTAGTAACCACAACGCCTGATTTATCAAGGGGCAGTTTATAGTAACCCTCTCGCAACGCGGGGCTTTCTAGGTTTTGTGTTTCAACAGGAAAATAAGGCGTACCATCCACTTTTCCATCACTAGTATCCTGAAAGAAACGTTTGATCAGATTCACAGGAATCATATACCCTCCTGAATTATCGTCAGCACCATCAAACTGCATCACAACACCAACCACTTTATTGTCAACCATTGCAGGGCCACCACTGTTTCCATAATTGATTGCTGCATCCACTTGAATCGCTAAAAAGGGGGTATCGCTATGCACATAACTCTGGTATTCAATACGAGAAATAACCCCCCCTGTAATACTCAGTGC
>JAGLBQ010000264.1 GCA_023146675.1 Cocleimonas sp.
ACCGAATACTCAGTGCATCCCCCCCCATAGGATAACCATAGACAACAACTTTTTGATGAAGCGTGGGCAGTTTACCGAACTCAAGTGGCTTTACTTTCTCAAAAAACGTTTTATCATCAAGAGTAATTAATGCCAAATCCGTTTCGTGAGATGTTGCTATTCGTGATGCTTTATAGCGTTTGGAATCACCATTGAGCTGTACTTCTATAAAAGTACTATTCTCAACCACATGAGCATTGGTAATAATACGATTACCCGAAATAACAAACCCTGTACCTGTGCCACTAGTAGTACTTGTATTCCACGGCTCAGTATTTTCAAATGATTTTACTGTCACATGAATTTTTACGACAGATAAAGCCAATGAGTGCTTATCATCTAATGCAAAGGCATTTTGTGTTACGACGGATAAAAAGAAAAAAAAGAGCAGTGTTCGATATTTTAAAAAACAATCATTCATATTATGTATTTAGTGATTTTGGGGTGTTATTAAATTATGCGCTGGATACCAGCAAAGAGACATAATTTAGGGGCTAAGAGAGTATAGAGCTATTAATTTACTCTAGCCAATAAACTTATCCAATGGATACTTCAATTATTTTTCTTTATTGAGGGTTATTCAGCTCATTCCAAGTCACCCTTCCTCTTAGATTATTTTACCTAATGACCTAAAATTAGCTCCTTTTTATCCAATGAAGGCTTTAAGTCCCTCTATTGCCTTATATCAAACCTTTTCACACTGATTCACATTAAAATGGCGTGTGCTGTATTACACGTTCATAAGCCCTTAATAATTAAATTAGGCTTACTTGGTTTGCTATGTCAAAATAGCCTTCTTCTTTAGCATTTTTTGTTGCTCTTCTATGATCGAATATCTCTTTATAATTATTGGTACAGTATGGGTGAATAATATCGTCCTATCTCAGTTTTTAGGACTGTGTCCTTTTATGGGAGTGTCTCGTAAATTGGAAACAGCGATTGGCATGGGCTTAGCAACAGTCTTTGTCTTAACGCTATCATCCATCACCAGTTATCTCATCCATACTTATTTACTGCTTCCCAATGGCTTAGAGTATCTACGCACGATTAGCTTTATTCTTGTTATTGCTGGCATTGTAGGTTTTACCGAATTAGTGGTGCATAAAACCAGTCCTTTATTACACAATGTTTTGGGTATTTATTTACCACTTATTACCACAAACTGTGCGGTATTAGGAGTGGCACTACTCAATGTTCAAAAATCAAATGGCTTTATTGAATCAGGCTTGTATGGCTTTGGTTCTGCGATGGGCTTTACCTTAATTCTGGTTTTATTTGCAGCAATGCGTGAGCGAATTAGTGCATCTGATGTACCTGAGGTTTTTCAGGGGAGTGCAATCGCAATGATTACCGCAGGTTTAATGGCGCTTGCTTTTATGGGCTTTACTGGCTTAATTAAGACATGACGGTCTTTTTAGAAATAATAATAGCCATCTTGGTCATGGTAGGACTGGCTGCCTTTTTTGGTTTGATTCTAGGCTATGCTTCGGTTCGCTTTAAAGTTGAAGGCGACCCTATTACTGATCAAATTGACTCCCTCTTGCCACAAACACAATGCGGTCAATGTAGCTTTGCGGGGTGTCGCCCTTATGCAGAAGCTATCGCTAAAGGCGAGATTGGCATTAACCAATGCCCTCCAGGGGGTGAAGCCACTATTTTAGCACTGGCTGATTTGCTTGATATTGAACCTGAGCCCTTAGATGAAGAGCTTGCCGAAGCATCCAGTATAGCGACGGTAGCCGTCATTATTGAAGATGAATGTATTGGCTGCACTCTTTGTATTCAAGCTTGCCCTGTGGATGCCATTGTTGGCTCTGCTAAACATATGCATACGGTGATCGCATCTGAATGTACAGGGTGTGATTTATGCCTACCGCCCTGTCCTGTGGATTGCATTATTATGGAGCCAATCAAAACAACACCGTCAAACTGGAAACATCCTGAGCCACATTCAGCATTACAAGCGATTGCTGTAAAAGTTGAGACAACAGAAGGAGCGCAACGATGAGCAATAAGCGCAAATTCTGGACGTTTCATGGAGGGGTACATCCTGAGTTTCAAAAAGAACAATCCACCACTCAACCCATTAGCCCGATTAAACTTCCCAAGCGCCTGATTATCCCCGTGCAACAGCATATTGGTGCGCCCACTGAAGTCTTAGTTTCCACTGGCGATACGGTCTATAAAGGGCAGCTCATCGCTAAAATGGCAGATGGACAATTAGGTGCCCCCATACACGCACCTAGCTCTGGCATGATTGGCAAAATAGAAAAGCAAACAGTACCAAGCGCATCTGCACTCAATGCCTTATGCATTGAGTTAGAATTGGATGGTAAGGATGACTGGGGAGAATCCCAGCTAGAGCCTTATCCTGATTTTGCACGCATTGATAATGAGACACTGGTAAAACGTATTGAAGAAGCAGGTTTGGTTGGATTAGGTGGCGCTGCCTTTCCATCCCATGTAAAGATTGGCTCCTCCGCAAAGCACGGTATTGAAACGCTGGTTATCAATGCTGCTGAATGTGAACCTTATATTAGTTGTGATGATTTATTAATGCGTGAACGGACAGATGAGCTTATTACTGGCATCCGTATTTTGCTACAATTATTAAAACCACAACAATGCCTAGTGGGTATTGAAGATAATAAACCCGAAGCCATTAGCACCATGCAACGCGCAACTAAGTCACTGGATAACGTACATATCTGCGCCATCCCAACCTTGTATCCCAGTGGCGGTGAAAAACAATTAATTAAAATTCTCACAGGTAAAGAAGTCCCCACAGGTGGCATTCCACTTGATCTAAATGTTCTTTGTCATAATGTCGCCACTAGCTATGCGCTGTATAAAGCGGTGGTTAAAGGCGAGCCTCTTATCTCACGGATACTCACCATCACGGGCGATGGTGTTAAACAACCTCAAAATATTGAAGCATTAATTGGCACACCCATCAGTGACTTGATAGCACAAGTAGGGGGTTATACATCACAAGCACAACGCCTGATTATGGGCGGTCCAATGATGGGTATTCCGCTAAAAAATGATAATAGTCCGATGGTAAAAGCAAGTAATTGCTTTCTAGTTGCTTCAATTACATCATTACAACAAGCGCATTCCATTCACGCATCACAACCACAAATGCCCTGTATTCGCTGTGGACAATGCATGCAAGTCTGCCCTGCAAAATTATTACCACAACAGCTTTATTGGCACACACAAGCTAAAGATTTTGAACGCGTTACTGAACATAATCTAAATAGCTGCATTGAATGTGGTTGCTGCGATTTTGTCTGCCCTAGCCATATTCCTTTAGTCAGTTATTTTCGCTTTGCTAAATCTGAAATACGCGCCCAAGACGTTGCAGTAAAAAAATCAGATCTATCACGCGAACGACATGACTTTCTTGAGTTTAGAAAAGAACGAGAAAAGCAAGAGCGCGATGAAAAGCGCCAAAAGCATAAAGAAGCACTGCAAAAGAAAAAAGCAGCAATGGCAGCTAAAAAGAAAGCCACTGGCGAAAAGGAAGCAGATGATCCAAAAGCTGCGGCAATAAAAGCGGCATTAGCAAGAGCGAAGGCAAAAAAAACAGAACGAGCTAGAAAAAAAGATTAACAATAAGCCATAGAATACACGGAACAAGAACAGAAGATAATTATTCCTTTGCGTACTCTGTATCTTTGCGAGAGATAATATTTTCAGGCGATGAATAGAAAGTTGAGTATTAACTTATATGGAATTTAAAACAGACAATTCGCCCTTTACAGGGAGCACATCCAATATCGGTAGCGTTATGCGACAGGTACTCTATGCGCTCATCCCTGGTGTGTTAGTGATGTTCTATTTCTATGGCTGGGGCGTACTCATCAATATTGTCCTTGCCATTATCATTGCCGTTAGCTTTGAAGTCTTATCATTATGGTTACGCAAACGACCCATCAAACCCTTTTTGGCGGACTATAGCGCCATCGTTACCGCCTGTTTATTTGCACTGAGTATACCGCCACTTGCCCCGTGGTGGATTTTAATGGTGGGACTGTTTTTTGCCATTGTCATCGCCAAACATCTTTATGGTGGCTTAGGCTATAACCCATTTAATCCTGCAATGGTTGGTTTCGCCGTCTTAATCGTCTCTTTTCCATTAGAAATGACACAATGGATTCGCCCTGAATTTAGTAATGGATTGATGCCTTCATTAACAGACTCGCTACGCATTGTTTTTAATGGCTTTGAGAGCCTGTACAGCCTCAACCAATGGGATGCTGTCACCATGGCAACCCCACTGGATGATATGAAAACAGAGTTAAAGTCGGGTCATTACTTCTCTGAGGTCATACGCACAAATGGCTATGGTTTCGTCTCAGGAAAGGCATGGGAGTTAGTTAGCCTCGCTTATTTAGGCGGTGGTTTATGGCTACTGTATAAAGGTATTATTAACTGGCGCATACCTGTTTCATTGCTCTTAACCCTCGCCATTGTAGCCATTATTGTCGGCTGGCTAGAGCCTGACACAAAACAGTCATCACTCTTTCATTTATTTAGTGGCGCAACCATGCTTGGTGCATTTTTTATCGCCACCGACCCTGTCTCAGCCTCCACAACACCGCGTGGTCAATTATTTTATGGCGCCAGTATTGGTTTCTTTATCTATGTGATTAGAACATGGGGAAATTATCCTGATGCGGTGGCTTTTTCTGTGTTGATTATGAATATGTCCGTACCAATGATTGATTACTTTACCCAACCACGCGTATTTGGTGCAAAGTCGGGAGGCAAGTAATGAAACGACAGCTTAATGCTATGCGAAAATCTAGCTTACTACTCAGTTTTTACGCCCTCATTGGAGTGTTATTTGTAGTCACCGCGAACCTCATCACTCGTGATCAAATTGCTGAAAACCAACGCGTGGCACTACAACAAAAGTGGAATGAGGTACTGGATGCCTCCCGCTATACAAACGACTTAAATGAGGCAAATAAAACTATTAGTGCAGAAGAAATAGGACTACCTTATGATGCCATCGTTTATTTAGCCAGAAGTAAAGAGGGGCAACCTGTTGCAGCCATTTTTAGAGTCACTACTTTGCAAGGCTATAGTGGTGCAATTACCTTATTGGTTGCGGTAAATTATGCCGACCAACACCTGACGGGGGTACGGGTCGTCAAGCATCAAGAAACCCCTGGTTTAGGCGATAAAATTGAAGTGGCTAAAGGTGATTGGATATTAGGATTTAAAGGTAAGTTTCTGACCAATCCATCCACAAAATCATGGGCTGTAAAACGGGATGGGGGGGAATTCGATCAATTTACAGGTGCAACCATTACCCCACGCGCCATTGTTAGCTTAGTTGAAGATGTGTTGATTTATGCGCATCAGAATATGCAACGGCTATTTAAAGAACCGATCACCCCTAACACAGGAGACACCAAGTGACCGAAGAACAAGAAAAGCAGTCTCCAACCGTTGATTATTTACAACTGACAAAAGATGGGCTTTGGTATAACAACCCTGGCTTAGTACAGTTACTGGGTCTTTGCCCGCTATTGGCAGTGACCAATAATGTCGTTAATGGCATTGGTTTAGGGATCGCGACCTTAGTGACACTGGTCATATCCAATGCTTCCATTTCCTTTAGCCGCAACTGGGTACGCAAGGAAATCCGCATTCCCTTTTATGTCTTGGTAATCGCCTCCAATGTAACCGTGATTGACCTATTAATGAACGCATGGCTGGCGCAATTACATTTGGTTTTAGGTATCTTCATCCCCTTAATCGTGACCAACTGCGCCATTATCGGTCGCGCAGAAGCCTATGCCTCCAGAAATGACATGCTTCCCGCGATTGTCGATGGCATCATGATGGGCATTGGCTTTATGCTGGTACTCGTCGCACTTTCCGCTATACGTGAAATAATTGGTAGCGGTACTTTATTTATCAATGCAGAAGTCATGTTTGGTGAAGCAGCTAAGAATTTAACTGTGACTGTTTTTGATGATTATAAGGGCTTTCTATTGGCTATTCTTCCCCCAGGTGCATTTTTGGGAATGGGCTTTTTAATTGCCTTTAAGAACATCGTTGATAAGCAATTGGCAAAACGCAAAAAGAACTCACTTAGTGCTATTCCTGTTATCGTTAAATAAGTTCAGGAGTGAAAGCTAAAGCCTTCACTCCTTTGTATCTCAATATTTAGTGAGCTTCAATACATCAACGCCTAAATCAAACAAAAAATGTAATAACCCCATGAACAAAACCAAGCGCCATGAAATCCTCATCCGCTGGCGAGATGATAACCCCAACCCTACTACCGAGCTAAATTACGCCTCAACCTTTGAGCTATTAATCTCAGTGATCCTATCAGCACAATCAACGGATAAAGGCGTTAACAAAGCAACTGCTAAACTCTATCCTATTGCCAATACCCCTGAAGCTATTTTCGCATTAGGTGAACAAGGCTTAAAACACTATATTAAAACCATCGGTCTCTATAATAGCAAAGCGAAGAATATTATTAAGACATGCCTGATGCTAGTGGAGCTGCATGATTCTGTCGTGCCTGATAACCGCCCTGCTCTAGAAGCCTTGCCAGGTGTTGGCAGAAAAACGGCAAATGTGGTACTCAATACTGCCTTTGGACAACTCACTATGGCAGTTGATACGCATATATTTCGCGTTGCTAATCGAACAGGCTTTGCCAAGGGAAAGAATGTGGTGGAGGTAGAAAAAAAACTCCTCCGCACTATTCCAAAAAAGTTTATGCTCCATGCACATCACTGGTTAATTTTACACGGGCGTTATATCTGTGTAGCGAGAAAACCAAAATGCCCCGCTTGCTTAATTAGCGATCTATGTGACTTTAAAGAAAAAAGAGAGTAATTATGTTTGGAACAGACCGTAACGCCCTGCGTAAACTCTATTGTGATAGCTGGGAGAAATTCACTAGCCAGCAACCCTTATCCGCGTTAGAGCAACAAATTGTTAGCGTGATTAAACTCCACCCCGAGTATCACTCGGTAGTGGAAACGCCTGATGTTTCATTAGACGCAGATTTTCTCCCTGAAATGGGTGAAAGCAATCCTTTTTTACACATGGGAATGCACCTTGGTCTGCATGAACAAATATCAACAAATCGCCCTGCGGGAATAGCAGAACTCTATCAACAACTCGTGGTCAAACACGGCGAACATGATGCCGAACACGAGATGATGGAATGTCTTGGTGAAGCAATCTGGAACGCACAACGTAATCAAACTATGCCTAATGAAACCGCCTATTTTGATTGTCTCAAGCGAATAAATAGATAATTTATG
>JAGLBQ010000265.1 GCA_023146675.1 Cocleimonas sp.
ATCACTCCTGCTTATAAATAATTATAAAAATAATAATGTTAGTATTAACAAGTAGTTTTAGCTTTTTCTTAAAGTATGAACATTGCTAGATAGAGGTGGATAAACTACTATTAATACATTGTGAAAAATTACTTTTCAGCGTAAATATTTTTTTGATGAATGGCATCCAGTGTTTACTATTTTATCAAATAATAACAGGAAACTTTATGACAAATCCATATCAAGCACCTAACAGTCAGATTGAGACTGATTCAGATAATAAATCCAATCGATATGCGGGTTTTTGGGCGCGAGTTGCTGCCTCGCTTATTGATACGTTTATATGGCTTATTATCTCTCTGCCTCTACTTTATCTTATTTACGGGGACAGCTATTTTATACCCGATGCGAATGCACCCTTTCTCTCTGGAGTAGCAGATGCCATGATCAACTGGATACTGCCTATTTTTATCATTATTGGTTTTTGGACATTAAAACAAGGTACGCCAGGAAAAATATTATTAAAAATGAAAATTGTTGATGCAAAAACAGGAGAACGTCCAACCCTAAAGCAATGGATTATTCGCTATCTCGGTTATATTCCTGCCGCACTTATTTTATTCTTGGGTTTTCTATGGGTTATTTGGGATAAAAAGAAGCAAGGTTGGCATGATAAGCTTGCAGGAACCGTGGTCGTATTTTCATCATAGGAAAAGAACTACTGACAATACCTTGAATAATGGGTATATTTGGTAACATATTAAAGGAATGTATAGGTTCCTTAACGAATCAAAATAACTTTATCCCAAGTTTTATCATCATTTTTTTTCGTCCCTTCAAAGCTATAGGCTTAAATTTAATGAGAAACCACCAGCAACACTTCAGTAACAATAATAACTGGTCATTTTTACTATTTTTTATACCAATATTTACTCTGGCAGGGTGTGGCGGCGCAGGTGGTGGCGTTGTAAGTACCGCTCCACCTGCTGCTTCAGCAACAGATTCAACAAGCAAGAATGGTGCAAAAGAGCTGATAACGAAGTCAGATATAGAAAAAAAACCAGCCAAAGCTAAAAAACCAACGGGAAGACGTATCGTTGGACGTATAAAAAAACGCCCTATTCCAGGTCGTCCAGCTTCCAATATAATCAGTGAGCGCGCTCTGGCAGCCAATATAGGATCGCGTCAAAAAGCCGAAATAGCACGCTTTCTTAAACAAGGAGCCAGTGCAAATTCAATGGGAACAAATGGAGATCCTGTACTCTACACGGCAATACGTGTAGGTTTATTGGATGTTGCCGATCAATTAATTCTTTATGGTGCAAAAGTTGATACCAAAGCTAGAAATGGCAAAGCACCGCTACATCTAGCCATAGAAAGACACTTAAATGGCATGATTCAGTTGTTACTTGAAAATGGCGCCAATGCAAGTGCTACTTCGCCACAGGGGACACCGTTGGAAATGGCTATTAATAAAGGTAATACCGCATTAGCCAATAAATTACTGTCCTACTCAGCGAATGCAAATACTAAAGGAAGTCAAGGAACCCTGTTGCAATTAGCCATAGAAAAAGGCAATGCAGGTTTGGTTAAATCCTTACTTGTTTATGGAGCAAGTGCAAATACAGCAGGCAGAGAAGGCACACCATTGCAGATGGCCATTCAGCGTGGTAATTTAGGTATAGCAAAAACATTGCTAGATTATTCTGCTAATGTAAACACAGGTGGCAGAAAAGGTACCCCGATTCAAATCGCGGTCAGAACAGGAAATGCTAAATTAGCGGATCTATTAATGAAAAATAATGCAGATGTTTCTGTTACCGATGGTGCAGGTGAAACACTTTTACATAAAGCGGCAGCCAAAGGTTTAACAACGATTGCAGGCATATTGTCTAAAAATGGTGGAAATGTGAATGCACGGGATAAAGCCAAAGAAACACCACTACATGAAGCAGCTGCGCGCGGGAAATTAGCCACTGTGAAAATTTTATTGCAAAATGGTGCCGATTTAAAAGCAAAATCAGCAAAGAACTGGACAGCCTTGCATGAAGCATCGCGCTTTGGGCATGCCGATATTGTTGCTTTTTTAATTAGCAAAGGTCTAAATCCACGCGATAAAACCAGTGAAGGACAAACATCAAAAAGCCTAGCAGGTCATCTAAATCACGCTGATGTTATGGCATTGCTTGCTCGCTATTAGGTGGTTAAGCTTATTAAGTCATGCAGATAAAAAACAAATCATCTCACAAAAGTGCGCGAAAAAAAGATAGAAAACCTTTCTACGTTTTTCTGAAAAATATGTTTTTTGTTCCTTTTAAAGTTAGCAACCCTTTTATGCCGCTTCAATACCTTGCAATATAGTATTCTGAATATAAACTATCGCATCCTCTTGTTGTTGCTTTTTTAATGGTAGATGTCCCTCTAAAATCAAACTACAAAAACCATGCAAGTTTGACCAAATAAAGATTGCCTGTCGTTCTATATCATCATTTTTTAAGACACCTGCTTGCTGACATTGCTTTAAAATATCTAATAATTGATTAAATGATGCATTGCTAGCAACTTCCAGCGCTATACTACGATTTTCTGTCAATAACGGTTCACTAAACATTAATTTGTAATAGGACGGGTGTCGCAATGCAAACTGAATATAAGCAGCTCCCATTAGTTGGAATTGTTTCAAAATAGTATTGTTTCTTTGTTCCTTGCTTACCTGTAAATGCTTTCTAAAACGTTCAAAGCCAATAATAGCAACATGAGTGAGTAGCTGCGTTTTATCAGAAAAATGTCGATAGGGCGCGGTACGTGATACACCTAGCCGTTTACTCAGCGCCCGTAAAGTGACACTTGCCACACCTTCCTCGGCAATTATTTTAATTGTTTCCTCAAGCAGAGCATTTTGTAAATCACCATGATGGTAGTTATTTTTTATTGATTTTTGATGGATCATTATTGTAGTCTCTTGATAATTTATATGTTGACGCTGTCAATATAACATTTTAAACTATGTTGACAATGAAAACATTACTATAAATAACACCTAGATCTTGCTTACAGACTTTAGGTAGTACTCGAAGGATAACAAAGATGAAGTTAGCAATTATTTTCTCGACACTATTCAGCAGCGCTTTAGTGGCATCTAGCCTGCAAGCTGCCAATCTAACCGTAATCATTGACAATATTGATATGACACGCGGAGGTACTGTGCGTATTGGACTGTACTCCCCCAAAGAAAAATTTCTATCCGATAAACCATTACAAGGGCAGGAGCAAAAAATTAAGAGTAAAAAGGTGACATTTGTATTTAAAAATATACAAGCTGGTCAATATGCGATAAGTAGCTATCAGGATACTAATGATAATAAACAGGTTGATTCAAACTTCTTAGGTCTACCAATTGAACCGTATGGTGTCAGTGGCAAATCAAGCTGGGGAAAACCTAAGTTTAAATCCTCTAGTTTTACACTAGGCACAGAAAATAAAACCATTACAATTCGATACGACTAAGCTAACAAAA
>JAGLBQ010000266.1 GCA_023146675.1 Cocleimonas sp.
CATGTTGAGCATGTGGGTAAGGAATTCATGGTCAATCGCAATTGGAATAAGGACTCAGCGGTTTACAAAGCAGAAGATTTTTTGTTTAAAAACAGATCTGAATTTGCCTTAGATAGTAAAGGAAAGCCAGTTGACAAGGATGCCTTTGAGCGTAGGCTTGAAATTAAAAGCGGTAAAAATCATACTAAATTTAAACAAATGTTAGTCGCATTAAATAATCCAAAAATTGATTTTAATACACAAATCATGGGTAAGTATTTTAATCAAGAAAACTACTTAGCATGGTTTGCTTTCAATATTTTGATTAATAATACCGATACGATTGAGCAAAATTTTTATCTTTATAATCCAAAGGGTAAAGATGTTTTTTATTTTATGTCGTGGGATAACGATTATGCATGGGCTGTGAATCTTGATGATCCTAGAAGCACGATAGAACAGCAGCCTCGCTGGTGGTATTCAGCGGCAAATTGGTGGGATTCTCAATTGCATAAACGCTTTTTAACTCAGCCAGGAAACTTGCAGCTACTAAAAAATGCCGTCACTGAAATGCGGAATAAATATTTAACCAGTGCAAAAATAAAGGCAATTACGGATAAGTATTACCCACTGGTTTTTCCTTATGTTACGCGTGATCCTGATTTAGATGACCTCTATGTGCAAGGCGATACGCTGGCAAAAAAACAGGCGGATTACACCCATTTATATCATCGCTTAAAAAATAATGTTGAGCAGAATTATCAACTCTTTATGGCGCGCGCTGATGATCCCATGACCTTTTATATAGATGAAAAAATAACCTTGAAAAACAATCAAATAAAGTTTGGATGGGAAGCATCGATTAGTTTGCTAAAACATGCGGTTAGTTATGATTTAGAAATCGCAACAGAACCAACGTTTACGGACGCTAGTAGGGTGCAGCGGGTTAGTAATATTGCTGATGTGGCGTTGAAATTAAATTGGAGTCACCCCGCAGGTACTTATTACTACCGTGTGATTGCGCGTGATGTGCAAAATCCTACTGTGCATTGGCAAATAGGAGAGAATTATTTTGATGAGCTTATGCATCCTGTCACAGGTGAGCCTATTCGTGGCGTCGTTAAATTTGTTATTCAGCAAGAGGGTACTGCGCCGATAACAAATGCAACACCCGTCGCGCATAATACAACAGTGTCGACACATACTCATATTGTTACACCGATTATTTTGCATACGGTAGATGCCGATGGTGATGCGATTAGTATTTCTATTATTGATCAGCCTGCTCATGGAATATTGAGTAATCCAGATAATGGACTGCGATTAAAATATACACCTAATGTTGGCTATATTGGTAGTGATCGCTTTAGCTATAAAGCAAGTGATGGAAAGAGTCAAAGTAGTGTCGCGACGGTATCTATTCAGGTGAAGAAAAAGCCATCATCAACGTCAACATCTGTGCCACAGGTGTCGAATGCTAAGAAAGGTGGGGGAGCGATGTCTTGGATGTATTTGTTATTGTTTGCAATATTATTATTTGTCAGAAGGCATCCTGCTAAAAATGCAGTAGAGTCTTATCAGTCATAAAACCCAAAACTCCCCTATTTAGGGGTATCCCTAATTTTAGGGGTCACTTATCCAAGGGATACACGAACTGCACAAAATCAGAGATCATGCTCCTGCGTTAGACGAAAACACATATTAAATAAAACAAAGGACAACTCTCATGAAATTATTAAGCACTTTAATAGCAGGAACTCTTTTGGCTTTGACTGTATCACAATCAGCAGTTGCAACGCCTAGCAATAACACTGTATTTTTTAAAGCACCTGCTATTGGTGGTAGCGGTTGTCCATCAGGAACGACTGATTTTGCTATCACACCTGATGGATCGACGTTAAGTATTCTTTTTGATAGCTACAGTGCTGAGCCAGGAAATAAGTCTTGTAATATTGCGGTTCCTGTTCATGTGCCTAATGGCTTTCAAGTATCCACTATGACGGCTGATTTTCGTGGATTCGTTGAAGGTCGTGCAGAGTTACGTCGCTCTTATTTCTTCGCAGGTGATCGTACTCGTCCAAAGAAGACTCGGTTGTATTCTAGAGATGGCGATGATTACACTGTTCATGATGATTTATTGACGATGAGTGAAAGCTGGTCTAGCTGTGGTGAAGATGTGAATATGCGCATCAATAGCCGTATCAGAACACGTGGTAAACATAGTTCTATCAGTGTTGATTCACTTGACCTTTCTAATGGCGTCGTTTTCCACCTTCAATATCGTCGCTGTCGTTAAGATAGGTTGCTCTGTTTAATTTGTGGTAGATGTTGCATAGGCAATATCTACAAGTCAACAGGGAAAAGTTTTAATAATTAAATATTAGCAGGGAATATAGTATGAAAAAATTAAGGATTACAACAGCTCTTATTGCATTGGCAGTATCGGTTTTTTCGGTAGGAGCACAGGCAAAACCTAATTTGTCTATCGCCCCTATTTCAGAAGCACAGGCAAATGAAATGCGTACTCAAGAAGTGTCAAGAGGCTCTAGCGTATCAACAACGGTGACTATGGGTCGACGAGATATTCAATCCAGACATCAGAAGTCGTCTGCAAAAGCCACTGTTAAGCGCGTTCGTGTAGAGGATAAAAATCAGAAAATTAAAAACCCACATCTTATTTACCCTGGTGATTTGGTCTCCCCCCATCAGACAGCTAAACATGCGGTAGCTATGTATAAAGTGCGTAAAGGGGATTCTTTATATAAAATTGCTAAGCACTATGGCACAACGGTTGAACGCATTATGCGTATTAATCAGCTTAGATCAACAACCATCCATGCAGGGCAAACACTTAAAGTATAAGTTAATATAATAATAAAGGGCGATGAATTGGGGAGCTGTAATATTGGGGAGCTAGGACAGTAGGGCGGGGTTGCACCTCCGTCCTCACATTTTTATTTTCTTTATTCACAAAGATTTAGAAAGATCTAAAACCTGCCATTTGGTAGGTTTTTTTATTTATACTATGTCGTCATTAGATTACATCAGGGCTTGCAATAAAAGTGTTGAATGCATCTCGACTACAGCAAATTAAAAGGTATAAATAATGAAACATTCAATAATTCTATCCTGCTTATTTTTCAGCTCTATAGTAATACCTATTATCACACAAGCAGGAACATTAGATGGTGCTGAAAAAGCAGATGGTAATAATATAGCGGTAGGTTTGGCAGCAAAAGCGCTATTAACCAACTCAACCGCAGTGGGTGAAAATAGCTTTGCCACCTCAATCTCTAGCAGTGCCTATGGCGCTATCTCAAGCGCAACCGCTGCTAATGCAACCGCCATTGGAACGGCAGCTTTGGCACAAGGTGAACAAAGCACTGCATTAGGCGCTTTGGCGCAGGCATTGGAGGATAATAGTACCGCTGTCGGAGTCAATGCAATGGTTGAAGCAGAGGATGGTATTGCTGTCGGTGAAAGCTCCGCTGTATTAGAAAAAGGGGGTGTTGCCATCGGTGCAGATGCCTTAGTTGATGTGCAAGGAAGTGTCGCTTTAGGCAGTCAATCAGTCGCCCGTCAGGAAAATACAGTCTCCGTAGGCGATTCAGAAACAAATTTAACGCGTAGAATCACCAATGTAGCGCCCGCTATTGCAGCCAATGATGCGGTTAATTATGGTCAATTTAAACGCGCATTAAGTGGAGTGCGTAAAGAAACCTTTGCGGGTATAGCAGGAGCTGCCGCGATTACCCCCGTAACACCTTCTGTTTCAGGGAAAACGGCGATAGGATTAGGTACAGCGACTTATCGTGGTGAACAAGCAGTGGCAGTATCTTTTAGTCATCGTTTATTAAATAGTAGAAGAAATACGCAAATCAATGGCGGTATTGCCTATGATAGTAGTCATCATACGCTAGGTAAAGTCGGTGTTGCATGGGAGTTTTAGTGCTTTCTCTAGAAGCGAACCCCTTATCCTTTAAATCCTTTAATAAGCTTTTTGTATAGAGATCCCTCTTCAAGCTATACTCTTCTGGAATTAATCGCCACCTATGAATTTTGGGGAATCTAGATGAGTAAGAATAAAATAGTTCATAAGCTACTTCATTATATTGAAGAATTGGGTTTGTTACTGATTCTTATAGCAACAATAATTGCGGTAGTTCAGGAAGTTA
>JAGLBQ010000267.1 GCA_023146675.1 Cocleimonas sp.
CCTATTCGCTATCCTATTTATATCGCTATCGTTGCATTGGCACGTTATATTATTTTGGATTCCAAGTCGCTTGAGCAATGGCAGTTATTAGAAATTGGCGTGACTATTATGATTTTAACGATTGCAGTGTTGGTTGTGCGCTATGGACATGTCAAGTTGCCTTATGATCGTCATGAAAAATAAGCAGCGATACGAGTCAGCAAAACAGCAAGTCCACACAATAACCTTATTTTAGCTCCTGTTAATACGGTGACTCTTTGTTTGCTTATTAGCGAAGGTAGCATTTGCTGCACTCGTTTTTTTTAGTGGGTTTTTTTATTCAAGTTTGCTAGGGAGCGGTCAACGCCGTCATCCTTATCAAGATAATCCAATACGCCGTCCCTATCAGTGTCGAGAGTGCTTCCTTCATCTTTGGTGAGAGTCATATCACCATCATCATTGGCATCTAGATAGTTGGGTAGACCATCACTATCAATATCATCATTGACGGGTGTTCCATCACGGTTAGGATCTTCGTCTCGGGTTAAAATAGTATCATTGTCATCATCATCATCTAATGCATCGATAATACCATCGTGGTCGGTATCTTGTGGATATTCTGGAACTAAGCCTATTTCAATGGCATCAGGGACAAGGTCGTTATCAGAGTCGCGACTTTTTGGGTTAGTCCCTATTTTAATTTCTATTGAATCAGGGATGCCGTCGTGATCTTGATCAGCAGTACTGTTTTTATCTATTGGGTTATTGTTTAAAGGCTCATTAATGACATCATTTTGTGCTAATTCATCTAAAATATTTTCAGAGGGTATTTTTATTTTGGCGTATTGAGTGGTGCTATCAATAAAATCAGGGATGCCATTTTTATTTTGATCAGGAAATTGAAAAGCATCATCAATACCATCACCATTTTCATCCTTATTTCCTGTGCTGTCGACATCAATTAGATCATCAATACCATCATGATCACTGTCTGCTAATGTCATACCTGCTTCTTCACTATCAGATACGCCATCGTTATCAGAGTCACTATCAAGATAATTAGGGATACCATCGTGATCACTATCTTGTTGTGTTTCAAAAAGAGTTGGCAAGCCATCATTATCATCATCACTATCTAACGCATCAATACGCTTATCGTTATCATGGTTATTTGGCTCTAATGGGTTGTTGCCAACCTCTATTCCATCATTAATACCATCACCATCCGTATCAGCAAGATAGCGCTCGGTGCCTAGTAAGTCTTCCTGTTGATCGGTTAATCCATCATTATCAAAATCAGCACTATCCAGTGATTTTGCAGAAAGCCTAAATGTTTGTGTTGCACTATTTGGGCTGGCATCAAGAAGTGAGAGGGTAGATAGAAAAAGGGCGATTATAATGAAGTTTTTTTTTATTGTTTTTGCAATCACTTTTAGCTCCGCTTTATAGTGATGCTCATATTTTTATTTTATATGGGCGAAAATTAATTTTTATTAGTAGTAGGGGAGTTTAATTTTACACATAAGCAAGAAGATAACAACATTCCATGGTGTATACGGTACGCATTTTACTTGATCTGTATCATGTTTTATGGGTTGCAAGCTACTGTTTTTAATGTTGTATTTTCAAACAATAGTGGCTAATTGTCGTGATGGGTATTAACTGAATTTATAACCTTAAAATATCTTCGTAGAAGATTTAAACAGCCTCTATATTAGCAAATCATTATATTTAATAGCAACTTAGTTTGACTTTTTTCGCTACTTTTACTAGACAAGCGGTAGAAATAACCGTATTTTCTGTCCTAGGCAGAATAATAATTTTAATACCCCGTAATTGATAATTATCATTGATGTTTCAGGGGTGGGGCTTTTGAGTTAGGATCTCAATTGGATTTCTCAATCATTCCCTTTGGTTAATATTATCTCATTCATGCTAATTATTTATGCTTATTTTCTAGGAGGAGCTTATGAAGAAAATGTTACCAAAAGCGCTGTTGCTAACGGGTTTAGCACTCAGCATTTCAACGTCTGCATTTGCAGCAGATGACAAAAAGAAGGCACCAGAAGTAATGAGTGGTGCAAGCGCAAAAATGCTTGCTGATACTTGTACAGGTTGTCACGGTTTTGATGGGAATAGTAAAGGTCCTGCAACACCGAGTATTGCTGGTTTTTCTGCTGAATACTTAACAGAAGTGATGAAGGCTTATAAGTCTGGGGATGCCTCTTCGACCATTATGGGTCGTATTATGAAGGGATATTCTGATGAAGAATTAGCACAGGTTGCAGAAGTTTATGCAAAAAAGAAGCCTGTAAGTGCTCCAGATCAGAAGTTTGACAAAGCGCTCGTGAAGAAAGGCAAAAAGTTACATGACAAGTATTGTGAAAAATGTCATGCAGAAGGTGGAACATCAGCAGAAGATGATTCTGGTTTACTTGCAGGTCAATGGACACCTTATCTTCAAGCAACAATGGCTGATTTTGCTGCAGGAACACGCGATATGCCAAAGAAGATGAAAAAGAAAGTGAAGAAGCTGACCAAGAAGGAAGGCGCAGATGGCATGAAAGCGTTATTTAGCTATTACGCAAGCCAACAATAAGGGAAGGGGAAAAATTAATGAGTATTAAATTAAATCGTAGAACATTTATCCAGACCCTTGGTGCTGCTGCGGCAGTTGGAGCAATTGGTACGCCTTATCTTGCATTTGGTGCAACTAAGAAAGTGGTTGTTGTTGGTGGTGGTACTGCGGGTGCAACAGCTGCAAAATATCTTCGCCTAGCGGATGAGTCAATTGAAGTGACCTTGATTGAGCCTAACAAGGATTATTATACCTGTTACTTAAGTAATGAAGTACTGGGTGGTAATCGTGAAATGGACAGCATCAAGTTTGGCTATGAAGGGCTAAAAAAGCGTGGTATTAAAGTTGTTCATGACTATGTAACAGGCATTGATGCAAAAGCGAAGAAAGTAACCACTAAAGGTGGCGAAAGCTTTTCTTTTGATCGTTGTATTGTAGCGCCAGGTGTTTCAATGCGTTATGACACGCTAGAAGGCTATGATGAGAAAGCTGCAGAGACTATTACTCACGCATGGAAAGCAGGTCCTCAAACGGTTACCTTGCGTAAGCAATTAACAGATATGAAAGACGGTGGTACATTTGTACTAGTTGCACCACCAAATCCTTTCCGTTGTCCTCCTGGACCTTATGAGCGTGCTAGTCAGATTGCTGATTATTTCAAACGTGAAAAGCCTAAGTCAAAAATTATTATTCTTGATGCTAAACCTAAATTTTCAAAGCAAGGTTTATTCACGCAAGGTTGGGAAAAATTCTACGGTTACGGTACTGACAACTCCATGATTGAATGGCGTCCAGGTCCTGATGCAACAGCTCAGAAGCTTGATGCAAAGACATTAACGGTCACCAATGAGTTTGATGATATTAAAGCAGACGTTTTAAACATTATCCCAGCACAGCATGCAGGCACGATTGCAAAGACGGCAGGTCTTACGAATGATAAGGGTTGGTGCCCAATAGCATTGGATACTTTTGAGTCTACGATTCATAAAAACGTTCATATCATTGGTGATGCGGCGATTGCTAAAGGTATGCCTAAGTCGGGTTATGCAGCAAACTCTGAAGCTAAAGTTTGTGCAGCAGCGGTTGCAGCAGCGCTTAATGGTACTGAGATGGGAACACCTTCTTATGTTAACACCTGTTATTCTGTTATTGGTAAAGATTGGGGTATATCGGTTGCATCGGTTCATAAGCTTGCAAAAGATAAATCTAAAATCATCAAAGTATCAGGCGGTTTAACACCAATGGATGCATCAGCAGAAGCGCATAAGCGTGAAGTTGGCTATGCACATAGTTGGATGAAGAATATCACTGATGATATTTTTGGCTAAACAACTATTAATAGTTTGAGTTTTAGCGCTTAAATTCTTAGTAAGGTAGCAAAAAAGGCGAGGTTTTCCTCGCCTTTTTTATTGCCTGAAATTAATTGCTAGGTTTAATATTTTATAGTCCAATAAATAGCTGGAAATTTAGGGTAAACGCTTTAGAATGGCGGCACATTAAATTTGATGATTACAAAACAAGGGAAACTATAAAATGAAATTAATTCTATTAGGCGCACCAGGCGCAGGTAAAGGTACGGTTGCTAAATTATTGACTAAAGTTGATGGTTCAGTACAGATTTCAACGGGTGATATTTTACGTGGCGCAGTGACAGCAGGTACTGATCTAGGTAAAGAAGCAAAAGGCTTTATGGATGCAGGTGATCTTGTTCCTGATGAGTTAATCATGAATATTATGGGTGAGCGTCTACTTGAAGATGATTGTAAAAGTGGTTTCCTTCTTGATGGTTTTCCACGCACTATTCCACAAGCTGATGCACTAAAAGAGTTATTAGCAAAGCTAGATATCACATTAGATATGGCAGTTAGCCTTGATGTGCCTCGTGATGTGATTATGGATCGTCTAACGACCCGTCGTACTTGTTCAAACGGTGACTGTCAAGCAATCTACAATGTTAAAAGTATGCCATCAAAAGTAGAAGGCATCTGTGATAAATGTGGTAGCGAAACGATTCAGCGTGATGATGAAACAGAAGAAGCTATTGGTAACCGTCTAGCAACATATAATGAAAAGACAGCGCCTCTTGTTGAGTACTATCTTGGTGAAGGTCTACTTCTAAGTGTTAAAGCAACATCGAGTGATGTCGTGGTTGAAGAAGTGACTAAGCAGTTAAACGCTTAAGTTTCTTTGCATTAATATCAATAAAAAGCCCCGCTAGATGCGGGGCTTTTTATTGGAAATTAATTGTAAAATCAGAGAGAACACACCTCGCCACCATAAACATCCATAATAGATTTTAATTCTTTAAGCACTAATTGACGTTCAGGATCATTTAGTTTTTGCAACTCAGAGGAGGATTTTCCTTTTTCCAATAATGAAATAGTTTGATTAACTTCAATGCAACCTGCTGCACAAATTGATTCTATTAATGAGTCAAAACCTTCCGTGTCCATTTCTATCACCCCCTATCAGTTGTTTGTTTATACCCCAAACCAAAAATCTAAGCCTTTTTCTAAAAAGTCATCATACATCAAATAGTGTGAACCATCGCAAGAAAAATTCAAGCCAATAAAACCATTGACTAGATTCAGCGAGCCAGAACGTAAATAGACAGTACTATCAGAGGTGCGTAGCGCTTTGAACTGTGCAAAAATTTTCATAATGGCATCTTGAGGAACAATCGCTCTGTCAAAATAGGGTTTCTTAGGATAAGCAAGACAAATATCAGGATCAGATAATTCATCCATCGTTAAAATACGGTATGAATAAGGATCATCCACATGCCAGATGGTTGAACGGCTGCTGGAGAAATGAATCTGACAGTGATACACGCCATGCTGCAACATTAACTCTTCTTGTAACGCTAGCGCATTATCAATTTGCTTATCCAGTAGGCTTTCAGAGCGTTCTTGAGAAAATAGCCCCCCACGAATAGCAGGATCCCCTTTAATTTGTCGCCAATGACGAGGCTCTTCATAAAGTGCCTCGGTGCGGGGCAGTTCACGCAAGTCATAATCAACACCAAGAAATCCGATGTGTTGATTATCCTCATTACGAATAGCTTGAATAGCTGTCAAGGAAGGGCGCATTTTATTTCTGCTGATATAGGCATCAGAGAGGATAAAGTCTTGATCAAAAACCCCCCGCATATACGGACGGCGTGAGCGATCACGTCCAAATTGGCTTTCATCTCTGCCATGTTTAAAGAGGTTGGCAGTAATCTGCTTTCCTTCCTGATCAAGGACAAATAGGTATTTACAGTAGGGTAGGTCTTTACAAGAATCTAATAGATAGTTTTCTAGAGATTCCTTGTTAGGCATATGAGGAGTGATTTTTTGTACAAGTCGTGTCAACGCAACACCTAATAGATCATTCAGTAATTGACGTTGTCGTTTGACTGATTCACTAATAGGATTAGTTGTTTTATTAGTATTCATTTTTATAGTTTAGACTTTATTTGATTGAGGTATTTTACAATACCTTCAC
>JAGLBQ010000268.1 GCA_023146675.1 Cocleimonas sp.
CTTGAAATTAGATTTTCAGGTTTAAATCCAAATTGATGAAGGTATTGTTTTAGCGGTGTATTTTTTAGAAGCGCAATCGTATCACTTGAATGCCAAAGGTTCTAAAGATAATAGACAATACGAGAAAATAAAGCAGGGATTATTGAGCGAGGAAAATTATTGATAAGATAATTATATGGAGGAGGGAGAGCCTAAAAAGACAGTATTATTTATCGGGATAAAAGTGTAAAAGTAGAGATATTGCACGCAACATCTCTTGCTGAGAAGAAAATATTACGCCAAACGATTTAAAGTTTGACACAATAGTTGAATACGATCTGCTTGAATAAATAGCTGATTGCTTTTACGCTCTGCGCAAAAATAACCGTTCGATTTTGTTATTGAAAAACCTAAGCGAGCATAATATTTTTTTACTTTTTTAAGACTAACTGATTGCATGATATTTCCCCAAATTGTGTTGTTGAGAGAAATTATAGGTGAGTCGATATTAATCGGAGCTTAATAAGTAAGCAATTTTTGTGAAATAACAAAAGCTTAAGTGCTAATTAGAAGAAATCACTCTAAGATAGAGTTATTTTGTAGCTCAAGGGAGTGGATAATAGCCTGAAAATAAAGAAAAAAATCTTACGTTATTCAAAATAAAATCATGAGAAAGGCATTGGTGGGATTATTATTTCATAACGTGCATGAAATAATAATCTCCAGACTGTTAGCTTGTCTTTTTATGCCCAAAGGCATAGCAAACCTAATTGGATGACCTCATTAGGTTTGTAGAATGAGTTGATTCAGTAGGATATAAAAACACTGTGTTTTTAGCGACATCTACGATATTTAAGATGGAATACCATTCCATTTGATATATCAAGTGAGTCGACACTAATAGAACTATGTTTACCACGTGATCTAATACGGCTATTAATACGCATATTGACATCCTCACCGCATCGAGACCATGATTCAGTCATATGCATCAAGTTATCACGTACTAGGTAATCATCACCGTGTCGGTTACGTAGGTTGGTTTTTAATGTAGGTGTACGATCACCTGCAAAGAAGTAAGATCGGCGTAGCTCTCCACGTCCTTCAATAAACCCACGAAAATCAGCGGTCATGGTTGAGACCTGAAAACCATTGGGAATATGCACAGGTATAGCGATATTACAGGACTTGTTCCCAGGCTCGGCAATATAGCTGTCAAATAATATACTGAGTGTTGTTCCATCGGGTGTGATAACAAAATCACTACTTCCTGCGGGGCAACCATTGCCTGCGATGGCAGGTGCTTTAAAATGAACGGTGTTATTACTTGGTGCAGCCGTGCTACTTGTGGCGGCAATGGTTAACAGTGTTGCTGCGATTAATGTATTTAATTTTTTCATAAGTGACATTTCCCTTGTTATAAATATAGATGACCTTGGTTAAGGGTCTCTGGTAAATCCCTCTAGCGATGCTTATGGAATATTGTTATTTCCATTTGTCGTTTTCTATATAATGTATGCTCTAGTCTGGTAAAACTATCCCTTGGACAAGTGAGTGTTGCTTTAAGGCGCATCCCCTAAACAGGGGATAGGCTAATGCGCTGTTTTTTCTTACACTCCTATAAAGGTTCGTCTAAGGCAAAACTCTTCAAGTGCTGAGAAGAAAATAAAAGGGTGACAATATGACGGCTGAAAAAAATTATCGTGTGTTTCTGGTTGAAGATGATCAGGGGACATTACAAAGAATGGCTGATATTGTGCGCTCACAGCCCGCTTTATCATTAGTGGGTATGGCAGAGACTTATAGGGATGCCTCGATCTGGCTAAATGATAATGAGCTTGACGTATTGCTAACAGATTTAGGTTTACCTGATGGCAATGGAAAACAGCTTATTGAGCAAACACGCAAGCAGCACCCCAAGGCAGAGATTATGGTGATCTCTCGCTTTGGTGATGAAAATAGTGTTGTTGAGGCAATTAAAGCAGGGTCTAGTGGTTACCTACTAAAAGACGAAGATGAAGCGCATATTACCAATGCTATTCGACAGTTGTTAGACGGTGGATCACCGATAAGCCCTGCAATCGCGCGTTATATTTTAGATTACTTTCAAAATGGTGAGGTGGCATCCAGCAATGCGAGTGAATTACCCAATGGTGAGACGTTATTAACGCCAAAAGAAAAATTGGTGTTGCAATATATTTCACGCGGTTATTCCAATAAAGAAATAGCCAGTTCATTAGAAATATCACCGCATACCGTTGCTTCACATATTAAGCGTATTTATCGAAAACTAGAGGTAAACTCGCGTAATGAAGCGGTGTTTGAAGGTTGGCGCATGGGTGAGCTGAGCATGCATCAGCAACAACCTAAGTCATCATCATCCCAAAAAGATCCACAACAAATAGGGCAAGCACTAAAAGAGGGCGGTAAATCAGCTGAAGAAATTATGGATGTGTTACAACTGGTCTTTACTTTGAATATGTTCGATGGAATGAAAGTATTGCAACAGATGGAATACAGTGGTACAGAGATTTTTGCCACGGCAAAAAACTGTTTTGAAACAGAGGATAAGCAAATTATTGAGCAAATGTTGGCATTAGGTTTCAATCATGAAGAGGCATTGCAAGCGATGTTGGATCAAATATAGTCATTATGAAAAAGTATCTGCAAGCCAACCACTGGAAAGAGAAATTTGCACAAACTCCACTGCTTAATCTGATACTGCCTTTATTCTTTGCCATTATCTTTGTCATATTGGTTTGGCAAGTGATGCAAATACGTTTTACCCCTGTTGACGGTAGTCTTGCATTATCCCAAGCTACTTTATTTACGGATGCAACAGGGCAATGCAGAGATTCGATCCCTGATAGTTTGGCAAATGCAGCGGTGGTTACAGAATCATTACCTGATATTTTAAGAGACTGTGTTGAAAACGTAACGCTGGCAAATAATAAAGCCACTCGTACGGTACAAATACCACATGAGTGGCGCAGAGATATTGACAAGTTTCCAGAAATTCAGGCAGGCAAAGTTCTGTATCATTTTGAATATGATTTTACGGTAAAGCCGCAGGGCTTATGGGCAATTGTATTACCCGCAGTGAGTCAAAATGTAGCGGTTTATGTGAATGAAAATTTAATTGGTTGGAGTGGCAGTTTCGAAAAGCCAGTTGCACGTAATGCAACTCAACCACAAATGTTCTCAATACCAGAAGGCGAGTTGAGTGAGGGTAGTAATACCTTCGATCTGTACGTGGTATCACAGCCTGCAAAAAGTGGATTTTTGGATCAGGTTTATATTGGTCCCACGGAGATGCTTAAACCTGCTCTCAATGATTACACTTATTTTCGACATACCTTGCCTTGGACCATTGCACTGACAATAGCAGTGCTGAGTATTTTTATGCTGTTTTTATGGTTTTACCGACGTCATGAAACAGAATATGGATTATTTGCTTTAGGAGGTTTTTTTTGGTTACTGCATTCCGTTAATCAGCTCGTTATTGATATACCCACGTTGTGGAATGCCAATCTATGGGATAGCTTAATCTACATTAGCGCAGGGCTTTTAGCACTGGTAGGGATTTTCTTTATTCATCGGCTATTAGGTAAAAGTTACCCACTGCTTGAAAAAATATTATTGTATGGCGCATTAGTTTTATTGCTGTTGGTGCTATTAGTGCCAGAATCATGGTTCTACTCAGCACTCTTTCAGCTCGCTAACGTCGCTGTTTTATTGGCAGCCTTTTATATTTTTGTATTAAGTGTGATGCACGCTTTTAAGGTCAAAAGTTTAGAATGGTATGCGCTAGCCACGGCTGTTGGCATTATTGCAGAGCTTGCATTGAATGATTATTTAATGGTAGTCGGTATGCGCCCTTTATATGAAGGGCAATCACTGCACTTTGGTGCTCCGCTTTTATTATTAGCGTTTATGTGGATACTCTTAAAGCGCTTTGTAAATACATTACAAAAAGCTGAGCAATTTAATGCGGAATTAAAAACCTTAAATATCAATCTGGAGAATAGAGTAGAAGCACGTGGAGAAAAAATAAGACAAAGTTTTGAAACCATCCGTGTGCTTGAACAAGAGCAAGTCTTATTAGAAGAGCGTTCACGCATTATGCGCGATATGCATGATGGTATCGGTGTTTACCTAACCAGTATGCTACGCCATTTGGAAAATGATATGGTTGATAAAAAACAGCTTAGCGAGGCAGCGCATAACGCATTAAATGATTTGCGCTTAATGATTGACTCACTTGGTAGCGCAAGCACTGATTTGCCCGCCATGCTAGGCATGTTTCGTACACGCATTAGTGTTGCGCTCAATGCCTGTCGGGTTGAGTTAGAGTGGCATGTAGAAGAGCTGCCTGCGATTAAAAATTTTGGACCAGAGCGGGCATTAAACCTGCTGCGTATTTTGCAAGAAGCGTTTACCAATGCTCTAAAGCACTCTAAAGCAGACTGCATCCGTTTATCCGCCTGCTCTGAACTTGACCATGCTAATGGAGGTCATATAAGAATAGAAGTGAACGATAATGGTGTTGGTTTTCGCATCAATAATAAAGCAGGAAATGGTTTGAGAAATATGCAGTATCGTGCTAATAAAATTAAAGCAGAACTAACGATAGATACCGATGCTAAAGGAACACAAATAACAATAATGCTGGCAACATAGGAGTGATGTTCCTAAGAAGTTAAAGTGCTGAAGAGAGATGTTAGAAATAATTGAGGAAATATTATGTTTAAAAAATGGGTTGTGACCATCACACTAAGTTTATCACTTCTATCAGGTGTTGCTATAGGAGCAGATAGCGATGAATTAATATCATACACAAAAAATATAGCACATAACCACGGCGGTGGTGGCAAAGGTATGGATACTATTCCACTGCTTATGCCAGAAACAAAAAACCACCAATGTGCTGTCTTTAATAGCGCAAAGATAGAATACAGCATGCGTCGTTATGGTAACGCAAGGATCACCACACAGCCCTTACTTCGCTGCGATCCACGCGGAAAAGAAGGTTGTGCGCTAGGCATTTCATGGCGACATGCGCCAGCGGGTGGGTTGGATTACAGGATTAAGGTTGGTTGGGTGTTGCAGCGTTGTTAAGGCATCTTATTTGTTGTAGTTGTGATATTTTTAAGTTATGCACTTATTATACGAATTCAGGATATTCATATAATAGACAAGCCACGCTCTAGATCATACTTAATATCATCTGTATTTTCCAAACCAATAGACAATCTGATTAACCCATCTGTAATCCCTGTTCGTTCACGTTGCTGGGGATCTATACGCCCATGAGTTGTGGTTGCAGGATGGGTGATTGTTGTTTTAGTGTCACCAAGATTCGCTGTAATAGATAGCATTTTAGTATGATCGATTACCATCCATCCTGCCTCCTTCCCACCGATAACCTCAAATGAAAGTACCCCTCCAAAGCCAGACTGTTGCTTTTTGATCAGCTCATATTGAGGATGTGTGCTTAACCCTGGATAATTGACTTTACTGACTTTTGGATGCTCATTCAACCATGTTGCAATGGTCAAGGCATTATCACAATGTGCTTTCATTCTTAAACTCAGCGTTTCTAATCCTTTTAAAAAGACCCATGCATTAAAAGGGCTCATTGCGACACCTCCTGTGCGCAATACACCAAAGACATCTTCTCCCACCAACGTCTTATCACCAACAACTGCACCACCTAAACATCGCCCCTGACCATCCAGATATTTTGTTGCCGAATGCACCACTATATCCGCACCTAATGCTAATGGACGCTGCAACGCAGGTGTACAAAAACAGTTATCAATCATTACCAGCGTGTCATTTTCATGCGCTATATCAGCCAGTGCACGAATATCAACAACATCTGTGACGGGGTTTGAGGGTGTTTCAGCAAAGAAAAGGCGAGTATTATCACGCATGGCATTCTTCCACTGATCCAAACTCACTAGATCAACAAAATCAATCTCTACTCCAAATTTTTTTAAGTAATTATTAAAAAATACGGTGGTTGTGCCAAAGATAGAGCTTGAACAGACGATATGATCTCCTGCTTTTAACAACCCCATCATAACCGCTAAAATTGCAGACATACCTGATGAGGTCGCCACACAACTCTCCCCGCCCTCCAAAGCCGCCAATCTTTCTTGAAAAACACGAACCGTTGGATTTGTTAAACGAGAATAAATATTGCCAGGCTCTTCTCCGCTAAAACGAGCAGCTGCTTCTGCGGCACTTTTGAAGGTATAGCTAGAGGTTGGGAAAATGGCTTCGGAATGCTCTTGTTCATTGGTATCAGTATGACCTGTGCGAATAGCTAAGGTATCAAATTGAAATTCATTCATTATTTTTTATTTCCTTGCAGGCACAAAAAAGCCTGCTATTTAGAGACTAAAGCAGGCTTTTATTGATATAAACTCCTCTTTAGCAGCATTTATTACGCGCCCGCAATCTGAATCAAATCGGCGCTTTGAGTTTGAATCTTAGGAAAAAATATCCATCAGGTCAAATTAATTGTCTTTTGTTTTTACTATAGATGCAATTTTAAGCTTTCTTAATAGTGCGACTATAAATAACAATAAAAGCAACTGAACTAGAATAGCACCACCGCCTTTTTCTGATGGTTTAATAGTTACCTTATTAAACGTAACCTTACTTTCATTATCTAACTGGCGTAGATAATTAGCTAAGTGCTTAACCTCCTTATTCGTTAGGGCTGTTGCTGTATTATTTGCTTGAATCGCATCCTCCAATGTCTTTGCAGAACCATCATGTAAATATGGGCCTGTTTGCCAAACACCAAGCAAAGTAGGGGTATTTAAGCCATCCAGTGATTTGTTTAAACGCTTGCCACTGCTTGCTTTTATGGTACCAATATCATGACGTACATTCGGCGCGCTATCCGTAAAATACTTTCCTGAATGGCAATCAACACAGCCTTTGCTAGTAAACAGCATCTTACCTACTTTAGCAGAGTCGGTTAGCGAGCCATCTTGTTTACGATAAGGACTTGCGGGTGTTTTTCTTAATGAGTCTACATAATTTGCCAAATCATCTAGAGACTGACTTACTCCTGTTTTCTTCGCTCCTTCAGGATCAGCATAGTTTTTATAGTCAGCATCACTCATAAGCCCGATACCTCCTGATAAACCACGGATTTGTATTTCAAAATCATGCACTTCATCAAAATTACCACTCCAATGCAGCATACCTTGCTCTGAACCACCGTGACCAAGAAGTGTAATCGTATTACGCAATCCTTCTCCAAAACCACTCATATCCCATGTGCGCCCATCACTACGCCCCCCATTATGACAACCTGCACAGCTTGAATATTGTTCTTTTGCGAGACGTTGATCGAATGAATCATAGAATAATTGTTTTCCTCTCAATACTGTGGGTGTTAGTGTTTCTGTCTTAACGGTCTTTAAGGTCGCTTTTAAAAGCACATCACTAGACTGAGAATAAATGAGTTTAAACAAATCATAAACGGTAATGCTTCGATCCATAAAATTATGGATAAATAAGGTTAAACCATCTTCTGAAATAGCCAACCCTTGCGGTGCTCTTTTGGTTCTTATTCTAAATAGTGATTCACGACTGTAAGCATCAATCACGTCTATTTCTCGACTGCCCTCAAGTGCTACAAATAAATAGCTACCGTATTTCCCAAAAATAGCGGCACTAGCAATACCGCCATTATCATGGTCAATGCGAGAGGATAACTCTTCTTTACCTGTCTCTAGATTTATCTTAGAGCTAATACTTCTTACTGCGCTGTCAAAAGTAAGGTCTTGCCCATCACGCATTTTGCCTCTTTTGATATTGTCCTGTTTAGATGGAACCCATGCAGAATGACCATCAGGAGAAATGGCAACTGCGCCAAGATAGTTAGGAATACCACGCGCACTTTTTTCTGAATCAATCCGATTACTGTGTTTTAAAATAATTTTATCCTTTAAGGTAAAACTATTGCTATCAACAATAAGCACTTCTCCACCGTAATAAACGCCCTTTATTTCTGTTTTAGGAGCCACTGTAGATTCACCAGGCACAGAAGGGGTAATGTAACGTGAGATATAAAGAAGGTCTTCAGCCGCATTAATACTGATATGACGTGGATTAGCATCGAGTTTTAGTGTGGAAACAATAATGTGCTTATTGCTATCTATTTTAACTAAAGCGCCTAATGCTTCGAGTACCACATAAGCTATATTGCTCTTTTTAGAAAATACTATGCCATAGGGTTGTGAGGCGTAAGGTAACGTAATTGTTTTTATGACTTTTTTCTGAGTAGTATCAATAATACTAACGGAATGAGAACTTTTATTGGTTACCCAAAGTTTTCCATTAGGCGAAAATGCTAGCGCTATTGGATCTTTTCCAACGGATATTTCTGCTACTTTAGATAATGTTGAAGCACTAAAGCCACTGACCGAATTATTATCAGGGTTTACATTCCAGACTTCACCTGCTCCAAATTTTTCAGTATAAGCAATCGCAGAGGAGGAGGAGGGTTTTCCTTCCGTATGTGGTAAATGAATAAGCTGAACAAACTGACTACTTGCTTCATTACCATTAGAATCCCTAACTGTTAGTGTAATAACATAGCTACCAGCAGATGTAAATCTATGGCTACCCCGCTTTGGATCTGTATAAGCAGTTTCGGGGGTTCCATCACCAAAATCCCATTTGTACTGAACATTCTCGCCACCATTACTACCCACTGGATATGAAATTAATTTATTAATCACTTTAGGTCGTTTTTTTAATTTTCGTGCGATAAGGTCACCCGTAATATTCCAAGAAAATGTTTTTTTGCTTTCTCCACCCTTATTATCAACTACTTTAATAAGGGTAGAATAAGCACCAAGAATAGAAGGTATTCCAGAAATTACACCTGACTGGCTATTGATACTTAAACCCTTAGGCAAACCCGTTACAGAAAAAACAAGTGGATCACCATTAGCATCATTAGCAATCACATTAAGACTGACAAAATCACCTTGGGCTGTTGTTTGATTTTTAATGGCATCGATAATAGGTGCAATATTTCTATGCGGATTTTGTAGTAGAAATTGATCACTAACCAGTTGCTTTTCTAGCTCAGAGCTGGAATAAGATAACTTTAATTGCGGATCATTATTATTAACAAAATACTCAATAATAATTTCATGCTCACCTTCTGCCAAATAAACATGATTGGATAATTCTTTTAATTCATGCACTCCATCATTATTAACCAGTAATTGTCCATCAATAATTAAACGGCTACCATTGACTGATTTAAGATAGAACTGATAATCATCGCCTTTATTCAGCGTAATTCTTGCCGATAAACGTACTGCAAATTGTTTCTGCTTGATTTCATTAGGAGATGTAAAATGATTAACAACGCCTTGAGATAGTGTCGTGGTATTATCAGCAAGATCATCAAAATTAGGTAATAAATCCCAATCCCCTTGGTATGCCTCATAAGAAACGCCGCGAATCTTGCCGCGCGTATAAATATTCCACATCAGCAAAACTTCGCTGCGCTCTTCATTAAGACTATATTTTATTTTGCTTCGATACAGCCCTTGTTTATTTACTGTACCTGAAATAAGACCTGTCTGCTCATGAATAACTAAGCCTTGTGGTAAGTTTTCAGCACTAAATTGTCCATTGTTAGTATGATTTATCGCTATCTTTAACGACACTGTAGAGCCTAGTAAATGCGCTTGCGCATCAGGTTGTTCAATAGCCAAACTATCTTGCAATGCAACACGGATAATTTTGGCAATAGAAGGTACCCCCTTTTTATTGATAGCAAATAGCATCCAATATCCTGGTGTAAGAATATTTCTATTTGCATGCGCTGTAAGCATGTACTGTCCATTGCCTAATGTGTTGAATGAAGGTGCTAGATAGCGCAAATCAGAATTAACACCATGTGTTGTTGCAGACATTTTGATGAGTGAGAATTTTTCAATATCAGCATCGCTTTGCAACCTGAATTGCTGACCATTTTTAATGGTATCGGGTGCTTCTGTTATACTAGGTCGAGTAGCTGGAGAACCATCATTATTAAACAAATATCCAGGGCTATACATCTGCGCATCCCTATGATCCGCAATGCAATTACACAGCCCGCCGCCTGCTGATAAAACCCTAGCATCAGGCATTAATAAGGCGATAGAATGATAATTTCGTGGCACAGAAATATCAGCCCCTTCGCGCCATTTTTTCGTTTGTGGATTCCAGATTTCAATTGGCAGCACACTGTCTTTATCTGCAAATTTTATCCCTGATTTATTTCCCCCAACGACCAAAACTTCACCTGTCGGAAGTATCACGCCATTATGAAACTTTCTGGGGTGTTTCATTGCATTAATAGTGGTTACTTTTGGTGTGCTGGTATTGATATCAATGAGCATCGATTGATTAGTGCTTTTCTTATTTAGCCCAGAGATTGCTCCACCAGCAACAAGAAGTTTTCCCTCATTATACATAACCGTTATGCCGTGCTTCGGATACCAATCACGATTTTCAGCACCCACTTGAAGTATAGTGCCCAGATTTTTAGTCGTGATATTATGCATAAGCGGCGTAGGCCCCGAATGAAAGACATATCCTAATGGCGCAACGTGTAATAGTGGCCACCACTCTCTCTCATAGTAACTTTTATATTGCAAAATAGGGCTAGTGAGATCAACGCCTGTTAGAACCTTCCAGCCTGTTTTTTCATTCCAGACTTCAGGATAGCGCCCTCCGCTAGAACCTAATGCAGTAAATACTTCACCAGAAGGCAAAGAAACATTGGTTGGATACCAACGCCCACGATTCATATCATCAAGACGTGTCCATGTATTATTTTTAAAATCAAAGACACTGCTTGTTTTTACATGGTTATTACCTCCACTAACAAATAAGCGCCCATCCTCCAGTAAAGAAAGATGTGCTGCAAAGAGATCTTGGTAAGTATTATTGGCTTCAATAAAGCGATTGGTGATAGGGTTCCAAGTTGAAGCATAGGTAAACTCTGTACCACGGGGAAAGCTAGTTTTTTGACTTGCAGACCATGTGATAACGCGACCATCGGGAAGATTAGAAGCCGATACGGGTACATGCGGCCAATCAATAATCTCACTCCATTGACCTGATTTTTTAGCATCCTCAGGTCGCTTTGCATAACGATGTCGTTTTGAGATATTAAAAGCAGGGTAGTCTTTAGCTTGTTCAGCCCAATAGGCATCTTCTTCGGCATGGGAAGCATCAGCTCCAGCATGGGCAAAAAGATTGCCTGAGAGAAACAAGGAGAAAGTTAGTATGAGTACAGTTATCTGTTTCATTTTGATAGGAGGATCAATTAGTTAACAGTAAATATACCTTCAGCAACTAAAAAACTAGATGAATAAAAACAGTAGGTTTTTTGCACTTGTTTATTTACATTTAAATTTGACGAAGGTATTGAGTAAAAGGACTCAGAATTAATTGCAATAGGGGGGTAATTCTGAGTTCTAAATTAGAGTACACTAATACTATAAGCTAACTATTAATTTTTTTTCAAGCAGAATATAGACAAAAGAACTAATTTTTAAGACTAGGTTCTGCTAATATTTGAGGAAAATAGCAAATAGCTTTGTAGTCGTTTTTATTATGAAATTAAATGCCTTTTATTTTTGTACTTTTTTGTTGATTGACGCTCAAATATTCTTGAATAGTACAACCTCATTATTAATAATTCTCAGTTAAAAATGAGGTTAATATCGTTTACTTTT
>JAGLBQ010000269.1 GCA_023146675.1 Cocleimonas sp.
CACCCACACGCGGTCGTTTAGATGTACTACCCACAGGGCGAAACTTTTACTCGGTTGATACGCGCTCAATTCCAACCCGCACCGCCTATGAACTAGGACAAAAATCTGCCGATCAATTAATAATGCGCCATTTGCAACAGCATGGCGATTACCCTAAAACACTGGGCTTATCCGTCTGGGGAACCTCCACCATGCGCACAGGCGGGGATGATATTGCACAAGCGTTTGCCTTGATGGGCGTAGAGCCTGTGTGGGAAGCGTTAAGTGGGCGAGTGATTGATTTTAAAGTGATTCCTGCGATGCAATTAAATCGTCCTCGCGTCGATGTCACCCTGCGCATTTCTGGTTTTTTTCGTGATGCCTTTCCTAATGTGATGCGTTTGTTTGATAGTGCAGTACAAGTTATTGCAGAGTATGAAGACCCTGCGGGACTTAATCCTATTCGTGATCAGATCCAAAAAGATCAGGCTTTATTAGAGCAAAAAGGACTGGATAAACAACAGGCGCGAACACAAGCAGGTTTTCGTGTGTTTGGTTCTAAACCAGGCAGCTATGGTGCGGGTTTACAGGGGTTAATTGATGAGCGTTGCTGGGATGATAAGGAAGACCTTGCCGCTGCCTATGTGAATTGGGGAGGCTATGCCTATAGCCAACAGCAAAAGGGGGAGGACGTTGGTGAAAATGCACATGCTATTTTTGAGCATCGTTTGGCTGAATTAGAAGTAGTGGTACAAAATCAGGATAACCGTGAACATGACTTGCTAGATTCTGATGATTATTACCAATTTCAAGGCGGCATGAGCAATGCTATTCAAGTACTCAGTGGGGATGCGCCACAGGTTTATCATGGTGATCACTCCAATCCAGAAGCACCTAAAATTCGTACCTTAGAGGAAGAATTAAATCGTGTTATTCGCTCTCGTGTACTTAATCCCAAATGGATTAAAGGGATGCAACGACATGGCTATAAAGGGGCGTTTGAAATGGCAGCAACAGTTGATTATCTGTTTGCTTATGATGCGACAACCTCGTTAATTAAAGATTATCAATATGAGAAAGTGACAGATTGTTATTTGCTGGAAGAAAAAAATAAAGCCTTTTTAGAGGAAAATAATCCACAAGCAATGAAGGAAATGGCAGAGCGTCTATTAGAGGCAATGCAACGCGGATTATGGGAAAACCCGCAAGATTATCAAAATAAAGTAGAAGATATACTCTTAGAACTTGATGAGGGTGAAGAACGAGGTTAAAGATTTGATTACAATGGATTCTGTTGATATAGCGACTCACTCATTTAAAATGAGTGAGCTTTCCCTTATCTCTGCACCAGTTCTTAAAGTATCTTTCTAAAAATCCACCTCTCATCAAAAAACAATCACTGAACCGCTAAATTGTCTTGCCTTGCTAGCTACATTCACAGTGTAATTCGTTGTAAAGGACTCCCCCCGTCCATGGAAGACTCTTAAATCAAAATAAAAATAATGAGTGACTAACAATGAATACCCCAACAAAAAATACACGCAAATTGCGTTTATTTATCCCTCTTTTCTGTTCTCTTACCGTGCTTGTCGCAGGACAATCTTTCGCAGGGCCTTCTGTCTCCCTAAACGCTGATGCTGAACGCGGAAATATTGCCGAGTCTGGTCATGTTGGCTATGTCGGTGGATCTACCCGTATTGGTATGAGTATCGATAAAAATATGCAAGGTCAGGTTGATATCAATCAGATTGTTGCTGAAGATAATGCGTCTACAACAAGTGTCGAAGGCTGGTTTGGTTACCAAATTAAAGATAAAAATGGTTCTGAAAAAGGCATTAAAGGTGGCGGAGTCAAACTAAACCATTTATGGGCTGATGGTGATGGAAAATATCAGGGCGATGCGGTACACAAGGTCTTTGGTGCTTATGATAAAGATGCGAATGACCATGCTAAAATTACCGCAGGTTATGGGCAGGAGCAGCATGACTTGTTTTGGTCTGGACATGTTTCAAAAGGTATTTCTGAAAAGCAGGGCAATGGCACAGGTGTAGCAACTAAAGCGTATGACTATGGTGTTGGTGGTGAAGTGGGGACGTTCTTTGAGGAATCATTAACCCGTATTCGTGGCGCTCTGGATTATGAGTGGGGAACAGATCAAGCAGATCATGAAGACAAACCTATGCAAGCGACTATTTCAGCAGGTGTACAGCAGTATTTTTATGATTCATCCCATAGTGTCACGTTTGATGTTTCTACGAGTAAAAAATCAGGTGGTAAAAGCGTTGCTGAAACAACGGCTAGCAATGCACGTTTAGGTTATCAGTATGAATTTGGTAAGAATGGCACCTTCCAATCTAATAGTGGAATTAAGCGTGTTCGTATAGAAGTTCCTGGAACACCTGCAATAGCAAGTGTACAAGGACGAGCTGCTATTCCTGCCATCCCTGGAAAACCTGCAAAATATGCTAAAAAAACGATTAAGAAACCGTATACAAAACTTATCAAAACAACAATGAAGCTTGAAAATGAGACTTTCTTTAAGTTAAACAGCTCTAAATTAACGGCTTCTGCTAAAGAAAACTTATTAAAAATTTCGGCAGAGATCAGAAGAAACCGTTATAAAGGCTCTATTCGGATTACAGGTAACACCTGTGGATTAGGGGATGCAGCCTACGATCAGCGCTTATCTGAGCGTCGTGCCCATACGATTAGGAAGTTCTTGATTCGTGAAGGATTTAATCCTACCCATCTCATTGCACGTGGATTAGGCAAAAACCATCCTAAATATCGCAATAATCCACAATCTGGTTTTAAAAATCGTCGTGTAGATATTGAGTATGTGACTGAGCGTTCGACTAAAAAGAAAATGTACAAAACAGAATACAAAAATGTACTGATATCGGCGGCAACTCCAAGCAAAGCAGGACGTCCTGGTAGTTCTGGAAGAGTAGGCGTAGCGGCAACACCTGCACGCTTTATCTGGAAAACAGAAAGAATTAAAACAGCTCCTATATGGATAAAACGTGCACTACGTAACCCGATTCGTCATAAGCGCAGTGTTGATACATATCAAACAAGTACCCTCCCACCAATTACACCTGTTGATGATTATTACACCTTGACCAGTCGTGAGGAAATTTTAGATATATTAGGTAATGATGGAACGGGTCTAACACTCACACAAGTGGTTGCTGCACCTGCGCATGGTACTGCGGTCATTGTTGATGGTAAGATCAAATATACGGCTAATGCTGATTATACGGGTGATGATCGCTTTACCTATGAAGTGGAAGATGCCTACGACAAAACACAAACGGCTATCGTTTATGTTGTTGTACCCGAAGGTATTCATAATGTTGCACCCATTGCGGTTAATGATGAGCTAACAACGACAATGGGAACGCCTGTTAGTCAGAATATTATCGCTAATGATACCGATGCTGATCCAGGTGACATACTGACATTAACAAGCATATCTGATCCTTCATTTGGTAGCGTTATCCAAAATGGTAATACCATCACCTATACACCTGAAGCTGGCTCTAGTGGTACCGATACTTTCACTTATATCGTTTCTGATGCCAATGGACATGAAGCAACTGCGACTGTAACAATTATTATTCATACTAAAACTAATCGTGCACCTGATGCAGTTGATGACTCATTTACCACGAATGATGACACCTCTATCACATACGATGTGCTTAATAATGACTCTGATCCAGATGGTGATAATTTAATAATTTCAACAACAACAGATGCTGATCATGGCACAGTTGAAATTCTCAATGGCAAGATTAAATACACGCCTGTAGAGGGCTATACAGGCTATGATCACTTTACTTATACCATTTCAGATGGAAAAAATCATACTGATACAGCAACGGTTAAGGTTAGCATTGAAGAAACTGAGCAGGAAGAAGAAAATAAAGCACCCGAAGCAAAAGATGATTTATTTACAACGTACGTTAACACTGCAATGACCTATGACGTGATTGATAATGATCACGATGATGATGACGACGATACTTTAACAATATCTACGGTTACAGATGCTTCACATGGTACGGCTGAGATTGTAAATAACGAGATCAAATATACACCTAAAACTGGCTACACTGGCTCTGATAGTTTTACCTATACCATTACCGATAACAAAGGTCATTCTGCTACCGCAACAGTCACCGTCACTATTGAAGAAGAGGAAACAGCTAATAAAGCACCTGAAGCAAAAGATGATTCATTTACAACTTCCATTAACACCACAATGACCTATGACGTGATTGATAATGATCACGATGATGATGGTGATAACCTTATTATCAGTACTAACACCTACCCAACAAATGGTAGTGTCACTATTGTAAATAATAAGATTGTTTATACCCCAAAAACAGACTATGTAGGGACAGATAGCTTTAAATACTCTATTTCAGACAACCACGGTCACACTGCGACAGCAACCGTTAATCTAACCATAATAGATTCTGGCACACCAAATCTTAGCCCTAATTATGCAGCAACTTATGGTCATCTTCCTGTCACTATCCGCGTCCTTGCTGATGATACTGATCCAGATGGCGATACATTAACACTTGTTGGTATTTCAACAGCTCCGACACATGGAACAGCCGTTAAAAGTGGCAATAATGTTATCTATACTGCAACTCGGGGGTATGTAGGCACTGATACCTTTATGTATGATGCAACCGATAATAATGGTCATACAGTATCTTCTTTGGTAACCATTGATGTTAAACAGCCCATGGTTCAACATGTCGGTACAAATGATATTTACATGCAAGTTGATGTTGATGGACAGACAAAGTCTTACGATCTGTCAGCAGAAATTTCAGATATGGATGATCATCCATTAACAATTTCTCTTTTTAGTCAGCCTAGCAAAGGATCAGCTAACATCACAGGAAATACTGTTCACTATACGCCAACAGCAGGAAGCTATGCGGGTGCAGATATATTTGAATATCAGGCATGTGATAATGAGACGCCAAAGAATTGTGATACTGCAAGCATCTTTGTAAGTGGCTTAGCCCAATCAAATGCAGCTCCCGTTATTACGACCATTACGCGATTCAGTGTTCGCACAGGCGTAACAACAGCACTTGATATTAGCGCTTTTGTTAGTGATGCGGATCTAGACGGTGTTTACCTATCAGCAGCAGATGCTTTATCAGGTAGTTTGACATTTAATGGTTTAATTATTCACTACACGCCTGAGGATGGAGCATCTTATGATGATATTAATATTGAGGTTAGAGATGACAACGGAGGTATAGCCAACTCAACAATTGCTATCCGTATTAACTAAAGTGAGAGATAGAAAATAATAAAAAAGCCCGTATTGGTATTCTCAATACGGGCTTTTTTATTTAGCAAGAAACCTTCTTAGAAAATTTTAAGCAGGATAACTTAGCGCTATCTTAAGTCTTAAGAATAACCTTAACAACTCGAATCAAGAACACAACGAATCATTTCATCAGTTAACTCATCAGATGGTTTTGAGAATGAGCGTGAACGACTAACAGAAGAAGGAGGTTTAGAACTACTGGTAGCACTAACACTATTCGTTGTAATAACTTGCCCTTTTCTGGCACCTCTTTGCTTTCTCTTTAATGCCTTTGCTCTGCGCTTTTGTTTAGAGGCACTTAGCCCTCCTAGCATATCATCAACACTATCATGTTTTAGCTGACGCGCTAAATGCCGTGGGGTTTTTCCTTCACTATTTCGGATATAGGGGCTAGATCCCTGCCTTATTAACAAACGTGTTGCGCGAGTATGTCCAAAACGTGCGGCATGATGCAGAGGTGTCCAACTTTTATTCGTTTTTGCATCAATCGCTGCACCTGCAACCAGTAAGGTATTCATAATATCAGAGTAGCCTTTAGCTGCTGCCTCATGTAAAGGTGTCACCCCAGCCCTATCTCTCACACTAATCGCTACATGCTTATCTATAAGCTTTTTTACTAACCGCCCCATACGGCGTGAAACCGCACGATGTAATACAGTTGAGCCATCAGCATATCGACCATTGGCCGCGGCTCCACGGTCTAGCAAATCCATGGCTAATTGTTCCTGCCCTCTATTAACGGCATATTCCAAATATGTCATATCGTCTTCGCTCATTCGTCCTCTTGCAGAAGCGCCACGCTCCAACAAATACCGAGCAACCATTAAATTACTACGAAAGACTGCGGCTTCAAGGGGTACATTGCCATCTTTATTACGCACATTAACGTTAGCACGCCGTTGTAATAAAAACTTAATATGAGAAAGACGGTTTAGATAGACTGCAACATAAAGAAAGGTCTGCCCTCTATTATCCAACGCATTAACATCCGCGCCTTCGTCATACCAACGCTGTACTTGTGGCATATCATTTCTTTGTAGTGATAAGCCCAAATTGAGATCAAAATTAGAATTTCTGGCAGAATGCCGTAATTTCACACTTGCATCATAAGGAAGATATAAACGTTTTTTGAGCGCTTTCTCCTTTGCTTTTGTAGGAGTAGCAGCAGTGACAGAAGAAATACTGACGATAAAAAGAGAAGTGGTAACGATATAGCACGCCAGGATGATCCGTTTTACCATTTTACTATCCTTAATGTTTAGAGGAAATTCCATAAAAAATGGCAACAGATTCTCAACCCAATCTGTATGTCCATATTCAATAATGCGACTATAGCATAAAATTTATTAATCTAAAAAAATCAACAATTTGTAAATTGAATGAGTCAATAGTGTGAAAAATTATTACACACAGAGTTTCATCAAATATAAATTATTGATTTATAGATTAAATTTTATTTTAGCCCGCAAATACTTACAATATTTAGAGATTATAAAACAGTCACTTTCACACCTGCTTTTGAAGCAATCTCAATAAAATTGGGGAATGATGTATCCACATTAGCACAGTCATTGATCGTAATATCTCCATCAGCACATAAACCTGCCATTGCAAATGCCATTGCAATCCGATGATCCCCATGACTATCCACCTCACCCGTAGTTAAGTGACTGCCATTAATGATAACGCCATCAGGCGTTGGCGTCACATCTGCACCACAGGCAAGTAAACCATCGGCCATTACCTGAATGCGATCACTTTCCTTCACCCGTAACTCCTCAGCACCTGTTAATACCGTTTGCCCCTGAGCAAAACAGGCAGCAACAAAAAGTGCAGGAAATTCATCAATTGCGAGTGGAACCAATGCTTCTGGAATTTGAATACCCTTAAGCTGTGCCGAGCGAATACGAATAT
>JAGLBQ010000027.1 GCA_023146675.1 Cocleimonas sp.
TGCTGCATTGCCAGTAATTGGTATGAGAATGGAAGTTCGTAAAAGAGGCAATGCAGCGCTAAGCTATGGTTTAGCTAATGAGCATGCTTATATTGGCGATAGAAATAAGCATGGTCTTGCTTCTGGCGTGAAGGTTAATAAGATGGAAGTAGCTAATGGTGCTACCACTCCTGTTACACCTCCTGCTACTGGTAAGTAAGTGCAAACCAAGAAAACAGCGGAAAATAAATATAGAGTATCGTTGTTAGGTTGGGTTTCGGTAGGAGCTCAATAGAATTGACCTCATGTGTTCTATGGTAGAACACATGAGGTATTATCCTAGCAAATGCTAGCTGTATTTATTTCGCGGTAAGTAAGAATACCTCATCATTTTTGGTGGGGTATTTTTTTGCCTAATTATTTCGTTATTTTGCCCAAACGGAAGTAACAGTTCTGTAGGTGTTTGCACAAAAAATAGCAAAGCCCTATTTAACTATTCTTAAACTTAGGAATCATCTTGTTGAAAAATATATTTGATTTCAATTAGATACAGTATATGGCTAATGTTAGCACAAAATAATAATTAGGAAACCTCAGTTCATAGGGGTGCTAGAATAAGTTGATTTTATCTATAGACAGTCATACAAGCTTTCAACTATACTGGCGCTATTCATACGTAGGTAGTCCATATAAGGATTGTTCTTGATTTTCAATGAAAATTTGAGATCTATCTATAAATGAAGAATGGGATAACTCAAAGTTACCAATCAGGGGAATATAGTTTATCAAAGCTGATGAGTTATATTGATGATGAAAATAAAAATAGTGTAGGGTGACTATTAAGTAAATTATGCTTTTTGGTTGCTAATTTAAAGTAAATGATTAGATAATGTTTTATTAATAGGCATTTTCTGCTGGCAAAGACATTGATTAGTCTCTTTTCTATCGAAGGGATATTTCTAATATACCTTCAAGTGACGGACTCAATATGCTCTGGATCTACTTATAGGGTAAAAACTTAATAACAGCAAACGCTAATAACTTCATTTGTCGCGTTCAATAGCGTATAAAATGGAGCAAAAAATTAGTTAGGTTGAGATATTATGACATCCTTCATGCCTGTTGGTAGTGTTGCAGTCTGTATGCAAGCCTAAGCGGAATATGAGGTTGTAGGCGTGCGCTATCCCGTATTATGTAAACTTTATATGGTCTACAGAAGCGTAAGCTACTTTTCTTTCTGATGAAGGGGGCTTATGTTTTTACTTAAACGTTACTTACATTAAAAATAAAATGAGAAAAATAATGTCTAATGTCTAATATCAATAGATATGCAGGACTATCAATGTAAGCTGGGACAGCAAAGTGTAGGTTGGGTCAGCTTGTCGAGCATAGCAATAAAATCAAATACGACCTTCAATGCTATATTTAATACATCTGTCCGCCTTAAGTTGGTAGCCGATATACCTATAGATGTTTAAGACCTCTTATTCAAAATAATCTACGAAGAGAGTATATATAAATGAAAAAATTATTTAAAAAGACGGTAATGAGTGTGGCGTTATCTAGCGCTGTGATTGGTGGTGCCCTAATGGGTGTTTCTACGTCTGTGCAGGCGGTTAATATCGCTCAGGACGGCTTAGGTGAGGTTTTAGTTTTCCCTTATTATACAACACGTGCAGACTGGGCGACCTTGTTCAATATTACGAATACAAGTAATCAAACAGTTCTTATGAAGGTTATTTGGCGAGAGGGGTTAAACAGTCGTGATGCGCGTGATTTTACGGTTATTCTTTCGCCTTATGATACATGGACGGCGGTCACTAGAAAAGTTCCTGATGGTAGCGGTGTAGAGCTTGTGAATGGTGAAGAGATTGGCATAGGTGGCGCAGAGGTGATCACTGCTGATAATTCTTGTACCTACCCAAAGCTAAAACAACGTGATAATGGTTTAACAGGGGTAAGATTTACAACGGCTGCTTATAGTGACTATAAAAATGTAGATAATAGGGATAATGCCGCAACAACTCTTGATAGGGGGCTTGAGGGTTATTTTGAAGTTTATAATATGGGCAGTATTGATAATGAAACTGCAAAGTTTGAAGATGCCTTTACAATTGCTAAATATTCAAAGCATGAAGAAGAGATTAATAATAATAAAGCAAAGCCAAGAGATTGTACGTTAGTGCGCTCTGTACTTAGGAATCATGATAAAGCCTATATTAATAATCTTTTAGATGAGCCAAGAAATGTACTTAAAGGGCGTGCTGTTTTAATTAATGCTGATAGTGGCATAGCGGCTGGTTATGATCCCTTGGTGTTAGCTGATTTTACTTCAACTTCAAAGTATGCAGACCCATCACAAGATTTCCCAAATCTTGCTGAAGCAGATCCTGAGGCGCTTGTAATAAATGATGGGCAATTTAATCCAAGCAATAGTACATCAACGCCAAGCGAGGTATTAACGATAGATACATCGGGAGGCTCTACTGGTGCTGATGCTGTTAGTGCTTTAATTAGTCGTACTAATGTTATTAATGACTATAATGTTAAGGGTGATTCCGCGACTACTTGGGTTTTGAATTTCCCAACTAAACGTTTTTATGTAGATCAAGCAATTTATCCATCTAATAATCAGTCACCAATAAGGCTTGGTCAGCAGGCGCCGCTTGCACCTTTTGCTACGGCTGTTCGTGGTAATGCCTTTGATGAAACGTCCTGTTTTAATTATAGGCTTTCTATATGGGATCGTGAAGAATATAACGTCATTGCAGATCAGTTCTCTCCGCCAATGCCTCCTTCAGGTCCGCGCATGTGTTATGAGGTTAATCTTCTTTCCTTTGCAGATAAAAACTTGTTTAGCTCAACAATTATTCATCAGAGTGTAACGGGTGGCGACAATAAGGGAGTATTACCAGCTGAAAATGGTTGGGCTGAAATCGGATTTGGCGCAGGCGGATTAGTTACTGATTCTTCAGGTGGTGGTGTTGCTAGAGTTGCTGCATTGCCAGTAATTGGTATGAGAATGGAAGTTCGTAAAAGAGGCGATGCAGCACTAAGCTATGGTTTAGCTAATGCACATGCTTATATTAGCAATAGAAATAATCATAGTCTTTCTACTAAAGTGAAGGTTAATAAGATGGAAGCTAAAGATTAAGCTATATTTATTTCACGATAAATAAGATGCCTCATCATTTTTGGTGGGGTATTTTTTTGCCTAATATATTATTTCGTTGCTTTGCTAAATGGAAGTAACAGTTCTGTAGCCTAACTATGCAGCCTAAGCGGAATGCGGGAGGTTGTAGAGGCACTACCCACTTCATAGTGGATGCTAGATAAGTTAATTTTATCTATAGACAGTCATACAAACTTTCAATTATACTGAATATATTCATATGTAGGTAGTCCATATAAAGATTGTTCTTGTTGATTTTTAATGGAAATTTGAAATCTATTTATAGATGAAGAATGGTATAACTAAAAAGATACCAGTCAGGGGAATATAGTTTATCAAAACTGATAAGTTATATTGATGATACTAATAAAAATAATGTATAGTGGCTGTTAAGTAAAATATGCTTTTTGGTTGCTAATTTAAAGTGAATGATCGGATAAAGTTGCACTAATAGGTTTTCTGTTGGCAAGAAATCTGTTTGTCTCTTCTCTGTCAAAGAGATGTTTCTAGTATACCTTCGAGTGATGCACTCAATATGCTCTGGATCTACCTTAGGAGTAAAAACTTAATAATTCTAAATACTAATACAGAAATTTTGTATTGATAAAGGGCTAACTTCATATGGTCTACAGAAGTGTAAGCTACTTTTCTTTCTGATAAAGAGTGTCCGTATTTTTACTTTAAAGTTACTTACATTAAAAATAAAATGAGAAAAAATGATGTCAAATTCAATAAATTTAAGCATAAAGAAAATACTTCTAGCTAGTACCATTATTGTTTCACCGGCTGTTCTAATGGCAGTTCCAATTACAATTACAGATGCAGAGAAGAGTAGATTAATCTCTGGTTGTGATGGCTCGATAAAGGTTGATTCAAATGGTAATACAGTAGTAGTGCTTGATAGTTTGGACTGTTTAATAAAAGAAATAGAAGAAAAGCCAACAACTCCAACAACTCCAACAGACATTCCATTAATGGAGTCTGATTTCGAAAGTTTATATAACGGTGTTGGTGATACTTCTTATAATAGTAAGGCAGAACTTAAGTTTGTAAAATTAGATAATGGAAAGACGCTTTATATGGCTAATACAGGTGCTGGGGATATGTCTGTTCCATCTTGTCTTAATGGGAAGAGTATTGCTTATGATTGCTCACCTACAGGTTGGACAATGGGAATGAAATCAAATGAAATTTATGCCATAAGATTTATAACAAAGGAAAATTATACCTCAGCAAAGATAAGGTCAAAGCTGAATCAGTTGTCAGATGGTTTGACTAGATCTGCTAATTATAATTTTAATATAGCCAAAAAACCTGGAGATATGAAGACTAAGGACTTTGCTGGGAGATGCAAATTATCAACAGAGAATAGTGGTTATGGAGCGATATATCTTACTCCTCCAGGAAGCCATTTGGCAGGTAAAGCTTATGTTTGCCTAGTAAAACCGAATGAGACACTTTATCTAAACGTAGAGTTAAGACAAAATTCTTATGCTACTTGCGATAAAGAGGATATAATTTGTTCAGGTCATTTTATGCAAAACGGCTTTAAACTGCCTGACAACCGCCACTAACTTGCGTGGGTCAGAATCTCAATAATATTTGGCGTGCACAATGCGCCAATATGCTGGTCAGATTTGTAACCTACCGAATTACATAAACAATTGATTTCATAAAAAATAAATACCTCGTTATTAAGTTATTAATAACGAGGTATTTTTGGATTTTTAACATCAGTTCTCAGTAAAAAAAATTAAAAGGTATTTAACTTTAATTTGTTTTCACATAAAGTAAAGTCAGCTTGGTATATTTTTCTTATTTTTGTTTTTAACTCATCATTTAGCATGCTTTGGTCATTGGGAAGTTTGCCTTTTAGTTTTATGTTTAATAATTCATTGGCAGAAGTGGTTGCATAGTTTTTTTCTGAGATAAATTCATGTTGGTCTTTGCCATGCTTGGTTATCTTGCGCGTATCAATTGTCTTTAGGGATAGTTTGTTTTCTAGTGTTTTTTCAATTAAGGCAAAGTTATCAAAGTTAAAATAATCATCGTAATCTTGGTAAATTAGAAAATCAGCTTGTTTGCGCCAATGAATATCCCCGTTGATGATATGTGGATGTTTATATAGGTGGTTTATGAAGTCAGAAAAAGTAAGGGTATTAAGATCATAAGCATTGCTAGTTTGTCTATAAAAATTCCATGCGACGGGTGTTTTATCGACAAATTTATCAAGAAAAAGGCTTACAGCCCTGCTGTATGGATTGCGCAATACAGTAAAGCGATACTCTGTACGAATAAGATCTTTTAAGTTAGCACTAAAAGCGTAGGTGTTGTTATGAATCCAGTTAATATTGCTATTGGAAAGTGTATCAGGTGAGACCAAGCCATTGCCAACGGCTAGGGTTGCTCGTAATGTTGTGCAGCCATTTTTAGGTATAAAGCTATAAATGGCATTTTTTTGATATAAACAGAGCGTATGTTTTTGTGCAAATTGGAATTGGGGGTTGTGGTGGAGATTAGAATTGTTATCACAAAAATTAAATAATCTATTATTATTGGCGTCGCTCATCCTAGTTTTCTCAGTTTTTATTTTTAATAGAGGGCTTTCTCACCAAATAGAAAAGTAGTTTATACTGTTGTGTAGGCTACAGTATAAACTGGCATATGAAGGATGCCTAATAATCTATTTATTTGCATCTACGATAAGGTCTTGAATAGATTTCATGTAGACGGTTGTGTCTTTAGTTTCTATAAAACTATCGCTATAAGCTTCTACCTTTGCATTTGTATATTTTGTTTTTTCTCTGCTTATCAACAGTGTTTTTACCTTGTCAAAAGGGCGCGTTGATTCCTTTGCATGGTCAATGAGCTTAATAACATGGTAGCCAAACTGGCTTTCAATAATGTCACTAAGGTCATCTTTGTTTTTTAGGCTAAAGGCGGCATCTTCAAATGGCTTAACCATTTTACCCCGTGTGAAGTAGTTAATGACTCCCCCTGATTTTGCAGAGCCAGTGTCATCTGAGTACTTTTTTGCAGCATCTTCAAAGGTTAGTTTGCCTTCTTTAACTTGTTGAACAATTTTTTTCAATGACTCTAGTTTTTTGGCTTTAGCATCAGCATCTTTAGCATCAGATGTTGAAATTAGAATGTGCGCTGCTTTAATTTTTTCTTTTATAAGATACTTTTCTGGGTGTGATTCATAAGATTCCTTAGCAAGTGCTTCAAGTTCTTGTGGTGGCTTAATTGTCTTTTGGTATTCGCTGATTAGCTGATCAGCTAGAATACGATTTTCAGCTTTTTTTACTTTCCACTGAATATTTTTTTGTTGGTCTATTTTTTGTTTTTTTGCTTCTAATACTTTTTTCTTCACGATCAGTAAATCAAGCAGTAGTTCTTTAAATTTTCCCTCATTACTTAGTATTCTTTTTCGTTGGGTAGGGTTCATATCATCTAACATAAGCAAGGCATCTTCTTTGCTAACAGTAAGATCACCATCTTGAATTAGAATATCAATACTAGGTACTGCTGCTTTTAAGGGGGTTATAGCCAAGAGCATGAGAAGGATTAATGCGAGGAGTAGGTTTTTTTTGATTATAATGTTTGGATTCATTTTTGGTTTATTATTTTATTAGTGTTTATTAAGGAAATTCTGTTTTTTGGCGCTGTTACGCTTTATTTGATAAGCAACTTTTAGCGATTTTATATAGGCTACTTAACTTCCAGCATAAAATTCGCTACTATTTAGCTTGTTTAGGTAGGGCTTTTTTTTCCTTTTTTATATGCCACCATTTATCATCAATAAGCTTCCAGCGCTCGGTGGTGTTAGATGGTATTTTTACTAAATCTTTCCCCATATCATAAGTGGAGAGTAGTTCAAGCCTAACATCAGCTAGTGTTTCAGTAATGGCAGTTGTTGAGCGGTGTTTGATGCTAACCCAAGTAACGGCTTGTCCAAAACTACCAATAAAGTCACGTTTGCTGTAGTTTTTTCTATAGTTTGGTGACTCGTAAGAATAGGCAGTAGCCCAATCTCTGTCTATCAGTGCATTCCAGCGTGCTACCGCTCTATCCTTTGCAGGTTCTATTTGTGCTTTCTCAGCCTTGCTGTTAGTTTCTTCATTGTTACAGGAGGATATAAGGAAGCTAATTATTAGTATACTTGCTGTCACTTTCAGTATGCCATGAACTGTCATAAAAAATCTCATAAAATATTTAATTTAGTCTGCGATTCTATCATCTCTCGTTATCTTTTTGGAATAGTTTTTTATCAGTCTATTTGATGTGTTTATTCGTATGAAGTGATGTTTAAGTGTTCTGTCTCCATTGCTGCTGAATCATAGCCAATGGAGGTCATAAAAGTTCTAACCATATCCTCTGGGTCATAAGGTATAGTTAGGTTTTTGCTAAAAACTTGTTGTAAAATATCTTTTTTTCTATCGTAGTCAAACAGCCATGATGTGGGGTCTATATTACAATAGGAGTCCTCTTCATGACTAAAAAGTAATTCTTGTGTTTTTAATTGCTGCATATAGGATTGTCGAAATGATTTTTTTTCTCTAAAACAGCAGATGCAGACGATTTCATCAGAATGTTGCTCGAATAATTGTCGCAGTTTTTTGTATTCAGTGACTGAATTTAGAAGATAAAGCCCTTCATTTGACCATATAATATCGTTACATTGCTGTTTATTTGCCCTTTGGTAATGCTTTTCTATATCGCTAATTAGCCTTTCTTCTAGATGCTGAAAATAATCTGGGTTTTTGTTTTTAATCAACACCTCTTTCATTGGTGAAAGTCGTTTAGATTCAAGTGAATATACATTGAGTATATAGTGAGAAGGGTGTTTAATTCCTACAATGGCGTCAGGAACGTACAAGCCTTTTTTTGATAAGTGCTGGCGTTGCTGTTGTAAGTAATGTTGTAGGGATGTTGTTCCTGTTTTATGTTGCCCAATATGTAGTATTGTCCTCATTTTATTATTCCATTTGTTATTGCATTAAGAGCGTTCTATGAGAAAGTATGATAGTGGCAAGCCGCTAATTTTAATCCATATGCCCAAAACTGCGGGTATCAGTGTTAGAGAAATTTATAAAGGCTGGTTTGGAAAGCAACTATTATTCCACTATTATGACGGGCAAGCTAAAAAAATGCCTGTGAAATATGATCTCGAAGGACTGCATAGTAAAGAGAATCCTATTTTTGTCTACGGCCATTTTAATCGCTCAAAAAAATTTGGAGCGGAGCAATATTACCCAGAAGTTGACCAGTTTGTAACAATTTTGCGTAATCCTTTTGAGATGGCTGTTTCAGGGTATTTTTATGTGCGTAAAATTAATCAAGATGGCTGGCGAAAGCAACTAAATTTAGCAAATGGAGGCTTGCCAGAGTATCTTCAAAAGATGCACTCTGGATTATTGCATTTTTTCCCTTGTGAAATGACGCTTGATAATTACAAAGAAGTGATTGAGGAGAAATATATTGAAATAGGTGTTACTGAATATTTGGATGAATCTATGCAGCAGATTGCAGCTAAATTAGGTCAAAATTATGCTAGCAATACGCTTGAAAGGCTTAATGTGGCTAAAAGAGATCAAATAATTCCCTATAACTTGCAGGATTCTTTTCGAGAAAGGCATCAATTGGAGTTTGCAGTTTATGATTATGTTTTAAGTAAGTATATTTGAGTGAGGTATAAAAGACATGGCTGAAAATAAAGCTCAGAACTATAAAGAACAAGGTATCAAGAGTTTAGCTGCTAGTGATTATCATGCTGCTATTGAGTATTTTAAAAAGCGACTCAAGCAACCGTGTGATGATATAGACGTTTTTGATAAGCTTGGAGATGCCTATATTGCAATTGGAGATAAAAACTCAGCAGCATCCTCGTATACCTCTGCCTTAGAGATCGCACCAAAACATACAACAATATCATTGAAGCTTTCAAGAGCACTGCTTGTTGGTATGGATTATATACAGGCTCTTGGAGCAATACATAAGGCTCTACAGCCTGAGTCTTATATTGAAATTGGTGTTTGTAAAGGTGTTTCCTTTGCACTTGCAGACTCTGATATTATTGCCATTGGTGTTGACCCAGAGCCACAGCTGGATTTAGATACTTTGCCAGAAAAGCATAGTGTCATTAGTGATACGAGTGATAATTATTTTTCTAGTGGTAGGATTCAGGAAGATCTTAATGGAGGCTCGTTTGATATGGCTTTTCTTGATGGTATGCATCTATTTGAGTATGCATTACGTGATTTTATGAACCTAGAAAGATATGCTAGTCCAGATTCGATCGTGTTTATCCATGACTTATATCCCCTTAATGCAGAAACAGCAGCACGAGAGCGCTTTGCAGATTTTTGGAGCGGGGATGTCTGGAAACTGGCTTTATGCCTACAAGAATATCGACCTGACTTAAATTACTCTCTATTGCCCTGCCCACCAACAGGGCTTGGTGTGGTGACGGGGTTGAATGCAAGCTCCACAGTATTACAAGATAATTATAATGAAATTTTAGAAAAATATATGAAAATGCCTTATAGCGTACTTGACGATGATAAATCTAAAAAACTGTCACTAGCAAGTACTGATCATCCTTTATTAATTAATTAAAATTATGTACTTTAGTTTACTAAATAAGCCGAAAATATCACTAATTTTAGTGGCTTACAAGATGTCTCGCGAGGTTCCAAGGACTTTACAGTCGCTTGCTACTAGTTACCAGAAAAATATTAAAGAGCAGGATTATGAGATTATTCTGGTTGAGAATTTTAGTGATGACCTTCTCGATAGTCAGTCATTAACAAAAGAGCACCCTAATCTACGTTATTTTCTCAATACGACTAATCCATCTTCCCCTTCTTATGCGCTTAACTATGGTTTAAATAAATCGAGAGGTAAACATATAGCCTTTTGCATTGATGGTGCAAGAATGTTTTCTCCAGGTGTTCTTGAGGGAATATTGATGACTGCTAAGCTGTATAAGAACTATGTACTTGCAATCCATTCTTTTCATTTAGGAAATGAAGTGCAGAATTTATCTGTGCCAAAAGGATATAATGCAGAGACTGAAGATAAGTTACTTGAGTCAATTGCATGGTCAAATAATGGTTATCGTTTATTTGAAATCAGTGTTTTTGCAGCATCATCAAGCGGGGGATGGTTTTCTAGTATTGCTGAAAGTAACTGTATTGTAATGCCAAAGAAATCTGCACTTGCTTTAAGTGGTTATTGTGAAAAATTTATTACATTGGGTGGGGGGTATGCAAACCTTGATTTTTATAAAAGAGCACAAGCATTAAGTGATCATCAGTTAGTATATTTTTTAGGAGAAGGCACTTTCCACCAAGTGCATGGAGGGGTTGCAACGAACCAGCCTAATCCGCCTTTTGATCAATATCTGGCAGAATATAAGCAGATTCGAGAGGAGAGTTACTCAGTTTCAGAGTTACCTGAAAATACGGCTTATATAGGTTCTCTTTCCTCCTTAAGTAGAAAGTATATTTTAATAACTAATTGATAAGTTTAATATTATTTGGAATGAAAAAATGAAAGAATGTGCTATTGTTTTGGGAATGCATCGATCAGGAACATCAGTACTTGCAGGCTTAGTTTCATTATTTGGTGGATATATTGGGTCTGATATTATGCCGCCAACGAAAGACAATCCTAAAGGGTATTTTGAAAATAATAAAATATACCAACTTAATGAAAAAATACTGAAGGAAAACAATGCGTCTTGGGATGATTTTCTATTTTCTGTTGATGATATAAATGAAGAAAACACGATAAAATATATTAATCAAGCAAAAGAAATAATTAAAAATGATTTAAAATATATAAAAAAAACAATTATTAAAGATCCTCGTCTCTGTATTCTTTTTCCCATTTGGGAGAAAGCCTTAAACCAGCTGGGTGTTAATATTAAGTTAATATTTATGTACCGTAGCCCCATGGAGGTAGCGCATTCATTAGAAAAACGTGATGGGATTCCAATAGAAAAAGGGTTAATGTTATGGTCTCATTATTTCCTACAATCAGAATACTATAGTCGTCGCTACGAGCGTATTATTGTTGAGTATGATTATTCTTTCAAAGAGTTATCCGTTTTACTTGAGTCTATAGCTTGTTTGCTTGAGGTAGAAGTATCAGATGAAATAGTCTTGAAATCTCGTGGTTTCTACTCTCCCTCATTAAAACATCATCAAGTTTCTTTAGATAATATTTCAAATGATTTACCTTCTTATTTAGTAAGTTTAATTGATTTATTAAAAATAAATGATTTTTCTCATCCTAATACATTTGATGATCTTAAGTCTGAATTTACTTATTCGAAAAAATATTATTTGTACAACAATACTGATCAAGAAAAAAAAATAGAGGAGAAGAATGATAAAATTAGAAAGAAAGATATTGAGATAGAAAAGCAATATGTAACAATAGAAAATAAAAATAATGAATTGGATAGCCAGCGTGTAACAATAGAAAATAAAAATAATGAATTGGATAGTCAGCGTGTAAAGATAGAAAATAAAAATAATGAGTTAAAGAGTCAGCGTGTAAAGATAGAAAATAAAAATAATGAGTTGGAGAGTCAGGGTGTAAAGATAGAAAAACAAAATAGTTTATTGGAAAATCAATCTATTTTAATAGAGAAAAATAATAATGAGTTTGAAAATAAATATATTGAAATAAAAATAGAAAGCAATCATGAGTTAGAGAAGCAGAATGTAAAAATAGAAGATCTAAATAATGAATTGAAAAATAAAAATAAAAATAAACAAGAGATGTTAAAAAGTATTTCTGAATATAAAATAAGAATAGATGATCTTTATTTGTATTTGTCAAATGGAGAGAATATATACAAAGATTTGACGTCTACTAACTCTTTGTATAATAAAATATATAAAGTGATTGGAAGTACTGCTTTATTACAGAATGCAAAATCATTAACTTATTTTGGATCAAAGAAAAAAAATAGTTTAGCTTTGGAAAGGAAATTAATTTGTGAATCAGGTTTGTTTTCAGAATTTTACTATTTATCGCGATATCCTGATATTTGGAAAGCTAGAATAGACCCTTTGGATCATTACTGTCGGATGGGATGGAAGGAGGATAGAAGACCATCATCTAATTTTGATAGTGTGGTATACAAAAAAAATCACCCTGAAGTCGTTAGTAAAAATATTAATCCTTTACTACATTATCTTCAATCAAAAAAGCATGAGCCTGTAAAAGATAATCTAGAAAAATCAACTAAAGATAATCATTTAAAATTTGATGCTGAATTCTATTTAAAGAATAATCAAGATGTTAAAAATAAAGGTGTTAATCCATATAAACATTTTACTGATATTGGTTGGAAAGAGGGGCGCGACCCTAATGCATATTTCTCAGTAGATTTTTATATCAAAACTAATCCTGATATAAAAAGAGCAAGGGTAAATCCTTTTTTTCATTATATATCAAAAGGATATAGTGAAAATCGGTTACCTACATTACCAAGAAAAATACGAACTATTCAGCCTCCAAGTACGGCACCATCCATTCTGTTTATTGGTCATTCGGGGGCACAAGGTGGTGCAGAAATTATTCTGCTAGATATTATTCAATGGTATGCAAAAAATACCAACTATAAAATAAGTATTATATTGCTAAGTCCTGGTATATTGGCTGGGCAACTTATGCGATATGGTAATGTGTTGACATTAAATTCTTCAGATGAATTAATTACTCAAGAAAGTGATGATTTTTTAGATTTTCATTATGACTTAATCTATTTAAATACCGTTATAAGTGGGGATTTTTCTGCTGTATATAAGAAAAAATATGCAAAGCTTAATATTCCTATTGTATTGCATGTGCATGAGATGCAAAATATTATCGAGATGAATAAGAAAAGTTTTGAGGGTATAGTTAAGTCTGTTGATTTATTTATTGCTGCTTCTACTCGGGTAAAGGATGATTTAGTCACCTATTATGCTATTGCTCCTGAAACAATATCGGTTTATCACTCTTTTGTGCAAAATAATGCAACTAATTCAAGTAAGTTGTCCCGTCAAGTTAATGAGGCTCGTCAGTATTTCAACTTAAGTGATGATGATATTGTTATTATGGGGTCTGGAACGGTTAATTGGCGTAAAGCACCTGACCTGTTTATAGAAACACTTGCTAAAATCATCAAACAGTGTCGTGAAAAAAACATCATTGGTATCTGGATGGGTGCAGGGGAAGACCTAGTTGATTTACAAGAAAAAATAGATCAACAAGGTTTGAATGATAATATCCGATTTACAGGCTTTTTGACAAATGCCAGTGAGTTAGTTGCCGCAGCAGATATTTTCTTTCTTTCTTCTCGTGAAGATCCTTTTCCATTAGTTTGTCTCGAAGCAGCTCAATATAAAATTCCATCTGTCTGTTTTCAACAAGCAACGGGGATGATTGAATTTATTCAGGATGATGCAGGGGTTGCTATTGCTGAAATAGATACCGACTTAGCATCCTGTGAAATAGTAGCATTAATTAATGATAATCTAAGACGTGAGAAATTAGGTTTTATAGCACGCGCTCGATTTTTAAATAAATATAGCTCTGAGCACCAGATACACGCTATTTTTCATCAACTAAAACATCGTTACACCTTTAAACCAAGTGTTACTACTATTATTCCAAATTATAATCATGAATCTTATCTTAAAGAGCGGATTGATTCTGTTGTGAAACAGAGTTTTTATGATCAAGAAGTACTTATTCTTGATGATGCCTCAGTCGATAATAGTTTAACTGTTATTGCTGATTATGAAAATGATCCAAGAATAACCCTTATTAAAAATAAGAAAAGCTCAGGAAGCCCCTTTAAGCAGTGGCAGAAAGGTATTAAAAAATCAGCAGCAGATTATATTTGGATTGCTGAAAGTGATGATTCCGCTGCTAATAATTTTTTAGAAAATTTGTTGAGTGCGTTTAATGATAAAAATGTTGTGCTTTCTTATTGCAAAAGTAAAATTATTGATGAAAAAAGTGAGTTAGTTCCAAATGCATTAGATCCCTATATGGAAAGGGCACACCCTACTAAATTTAATGCATCTTATGTCATGGATGGCAATAAAGAAGTTGAGCAAAATTTTGCAGTTGCTTGTACCATTGTTAATGCAAGCTCTGTCATATTTAAGAAAGATACAATACTAGATTCATTAGATGTGGCAATGAAATTTAAAATGTGTGGAGACTGGCTTATTTACCTACAAGCACTGTGTAATGGTAAAATAGCTTATAGCATAGGGACCACTAATTATTTTAGACGGCATCAGACATCTACAGTGCATAAAGTAGAAGGTACAGAGCTATATTTTAAAGAGCGCTTTAAAATTGCTAAAGAAGTTATTAGAAAGTTTAATATTAGTGAAATAGTTCTTAAAAAAATGTTGACAGAGATTGATTCTGAATGGAAGCGGTTTGCTCATATAGATAAAAAGAAGTCTTATGAGGTATTGTTCAATAAAATTGAATTACAAGAAGACTTCGAAAAAAATACTGTTAAACCTATGAAAATTGGTTTTTACGTGCATGGATTTATGTTTTCAAAGGGAGGAATTGAGCGTTTAGTCGCAGATTTGGCAAATTATTTATCTAACCGTGGGCATAAAATTATTATTTATTGCCGTATTTTTAATTCTGATAAACCAATCTATAAGGTTAATAATGATATTGTCGTTATCCCTGTCTTTGATGAGAGCAAAGCAAATATAAAATCGTCAACAAAACGCCTGCGAGAAAAATTAAAAGATGAAAAACTTGATGTGTTTATTCCCATGTTATCAGAATGGATTTTTACTCCTGTGATTGAGGCAGCTAAAGGATTAGGCTTTCCAATTATAGCATCCGAACATAATAATCCTGATGTGATCGAAGCACAATGGTGGAGCCATAAAGAACGAGTAGAAATTTTTGAACAAGTTGATATTATTCATCTATTACGTGATGATTATAAATCTTCTTTGCCTGATACCTTACAGAAAAATATTCGAGTGATTCCTAATGGGAGTTACTTGGGAAATTGGCTAACTGCAAACCATAAAAAAACTTATAAACGTATTATTGCGGTGGGCAGGCTCTCGCCACAAAAACGCTTTGATCGACTCATACATGCTTTTGCTCTTGTGGTTAAAGATATTGATAATGAGTGGCAGTTAGATATCTATGGTGATGGTCCTGATAAAAAGAAGCTACACAATATTATCAAGCATTATCAGTTAGAAGATCGTATTGTATTGAAAGGAAATAAGGATAATATCGAACGTGAATATTTAAGTAGTGATTTCTTTGTATTACCATCAGAATTTGAAGGTGATCCTGTGGTGTTAGTTGAGGCGAAAATGTTTGCTTTGCCTTGTATTGGGTATGAAAACTGCTCTGGTACAAATGAAGCAATACATCATGATATTGATGGATTATTAGTTAAATCAGATGAAAATGGAAAAAGTCTTGCTTATGCAATTATTGAATTAATACATAATGATGTGAAAAGAGAACAATTTTCTTTAGCTGCAAAAAAAGATGCTAAGCAACTCAGTATGCGTATTGTTGCAAACAAATGGGAAATGCTGTTAAAAGATGTTGTGTGTTTAACATAAGAATAAAGTGTTATTTTGAATAAAATTATTTATTTACATATAGGTATGCCTAAGACAGGGACATCGTCAATACAAGTTTTTTTAGCAAAAAATATAGATGCTTTGTTGGCTAATGATACTAGTTACCCCGAGCTGGAAAGTTTAAAAATAGCAAAAAAGGGGAGAGTTACTTCTGGTAATATGGGTATTATTTCACGTGCTTTGTTGCCTGCATTTCATTCTGATTTTCCAGAGAGTGTTGATCGTATTGAGCTATTAGCTAAGCTAGAAAATACGATTCAAACAAGCAAAGCTAAAAAAATCATACTATCTAGCGAGTTCTTAGCGGTTGTACCTAAAGAAGGCTTGATACAGCTTTATAATATACTAAAAAAATCAAAACATCAGATAAAAATTATTATATACCTCAGAGCACAAGAACGGTTTATTCAATCTGTCTATGCGCAACGGGTAAAACGACATGGTGAAGTTGAGCCAATCGAAAAATTTATTCAGCAACGTCTTAAAGAAAATTCAATTTTAAATTATTACAATTTGTTAAATAAATTTTCAAAAGTATTTGGTAAAAATAACTTAATAATAAGAGTTTATGAAAAAGAACAGTTAATAAATAGTAATTTACTAGATGATTTTCTTGATAGTATAGGGTTAAAGGCTGAAAATATATTTAGCACAAATAAAAAATGGGTGAATAAAGCTCTTGGGAAAAAAACTATTTTTTTATCTAGAATAATAAATAGATATATGCCATTCCCTATTGCTTTGAGGCTCATTAATTTAATAGAAAGAATTAATATTGATCAATTATCTCTTGAAAGTGACATTATTAGTTGCAAGCTAAAAAATGAAATAATAACTACCTTTAGTGATTCAAATATTAAGCTTGCAGAAGTATATTTGAATAGAAGTAATGGTCTATTGTTTATTAATCAAAAATTAAAAAATAAAGGAAAAGACTGATGGCAAGAGTAGGTTATATGGCTGATAATTTTGGAGAGTTTTCTGCTTCAATGAAGGTTACAGCTGATAATATAATGTGGAAGTCAGGTTCAAATATAGGTAATTTTGCTTTTTGGAATGCAGCACAGTTATTATTTGATGAAGAGGTAGTATTATTTCCTTACGGTTCAAAGTCTGATAACTATATAGGAAAGTTAGATTTTATAGTTATTCCAGCGGCTAATTGGTTGAGTGTTGGACAAGATTTTACGTGGTTAGCAACCTTTATTGAAGAAGTTGATGTTCCCTGTTTGATTTTTGGTTTAGGAGCGCAATCTGAGAGTTTAAAAAGTTTTCCAAAGCTTGAGAATGGCACATTAGAACTGTTAAAAGCATTATCAAAAAGAACCCCGTATTTGGCAGTTAGAGGAGATTACACAAAAAACTTATGTAAAAGCCTAGGTATTAATAATGTTGAGGCATTAGGCTGTCCTTCTATCCTAACCTCATCAAATCAAAAACTAGGGGAAGTAGTTGCAAGTAAGTGGGTAAGAAGTGCTGATAAAATTGCAGTACATGGGCTTAATTTAAAGCCTAATATTCAATTTGTAGAGCAATACTTATTTAATCTTATGACAGACATAAAGGGTAGTTCCTATATTATTCAAGAGCCTAGATCTTTTATACGCTTGATGACACAGGAAGGTTTAATAGAAGAAGATAATAAATCATTACAAAAAGCTTATGAATATTTGGTGTTAAAAAATTCCCTGAAAACGGCTGTAGAAGGCATTAGGAATTATTTACTAGGATCAGATAACTCAAATGCTTCATATGAGGTATTTATAAGAAATCTTCGAGAATATTCATATGTGCCATTTTCATTAAACTCATGGTCAAATTATCTATCCTATCATTCTCATGCGGTTGGAACCCGTATACATGGATCTATTATTTCATTAACTGCCGAAATCCCATCAATTTGTATACCGCATGATACAAGAACAACAGAATTATGTAATATAATGAAAATTCCAACATTATCCATTATGGGTAAAAATATTATGCCAGACTCTGTTGAGTCCTTATTTTCAGAAGTTGCTTTTTGTGGGGAAGAATTTGATGAAAATCGACGCTATTTAGCCGCAAAAAATGCGGACATGATTCAACAAGCAGGTTTGAAAGTATCATCACATTTGAAGCAGTTTTTATAATGGTTTATTTCCTCTTGTTTGAAATAGCTTGAAATAGCGAGTCATCATTTCTTCTGGGCTTATCATTGTCTTTAATGTCAAATACGCATTTTTTCCTAATTTTTCCCGTAAAATTTTATCAGTAGATATAGTCGTAATTAGTTTAGCTAAAGCATTTGCATCACCTGCCTGATAAAATACCCCCGAATATTGGTCTTTTAGTTGTTCTGAAATTCCATCAACAGGAGTGGTGATAATTGGAAGTCGATAATACATTGCTTCTTGAATAACTTTTGGATAACTCTCTATTCTTGAAGTGAAAATGCAGGCATCGGCTGCATTATAGTAATCAAATACATGCTGCGTTTTCTTAATAAATAAAACCTTAGCAGAGAGTTTCCGAGAAAGTTTTTTTACCCGTTTATGTAAATATTGGCTATAGCTTGTATTAACATCTCCAACTAATACAAAATAACTATTCGTAAAAATAGACTCATCCAAAATATCTAACGCATTGATTATATCAATCTGTCCTTTTCGATTAGCAATGCTGCCAACGGTCAAAAACATGAGTTGGTTTTTCTTAATACCAAGATGTCTTCGTAAATGCTGTGCTGGTTGTTTTATTGTCGGTATTTCACTGCTATCAAAAGCATTTTTAATAACTTGAAAATTATTTTTTTGCTGATAAGGTTGATATTTATTTAATGTATTGTTTGCTACAAAAACTACATATTGTGCTAATGAAAGTGCGTCAATAATAAAGGGTGAAAAATCAAACGATTTACTTTGTACATGATAATTGATAGGTTCACTTTCATGAACGTGAAAAATAGAGGGCTTATTGAGCTGTTTTGCGACAAGGATAAGCCAAAAGGAAAGAATAGTATTAGCATAAATAGTATCAAAATTATAATTTTCTAAAGTTTGGGCAAAGCTTTTGATAAAGTTTTTAAATTGTATTGCTGAACTGATTTTGTTTTTATCAAATGTTTTGTAAATTACAACTTTTATGCCTTTAGATTCAAGCTGTTTTCTAAGAACACCATCAACAGGGCTAAATACAGTACTGGATATAAACTCAGATTTTTGCATTGCAATGGCAATATCTTTACAAACAATAGGAGCTCCTTCCAGATTTAGATTATGGCTAAAAAAAGCGATCTTTAAGTATTTATTTTGTTTGTAATGATAAGTAAATTGTTTATTTACTATATTATTATTCTGTTTAGGTTTTTCTATTACAGGGCAGGTAAGTGCACCGTAGGCCTTACCCCCCTCAAGCAAATAATGTTTGAGAGGGTTGTTAGTTGACAGTAAGTACTCAGGATTTGCAATTTTATAAAATTCGGCACTAAAACATTGGCTTGGATTATGATTTTTCAAGATGCCAATTTTCATATAAAATTCTATAGGGCTGAGTCCAGTTTTTGCAATGTCAGGATGGTTTTTTTCATAATAACTAGGGTCAAAAAAAATAGAGCGCGAGATCACCCCCTCTTTTCCTAGTGTTTTATTTTTTTTAGCAAAATAAATTAGCTTTTCAATAAGTGAAGTAAAAATCATTGTTTAAATATTTCTACATGAGGGGGTTATTAAATAATTAATATATTCTTTCATAGTGAAATCTGGTGTGTCACAGATTTAATCTTTTCTTGAATATAAAGATCAAGCTCTTTTGCTCGATGTGAAAAAGTATGCTTATCAAGTACAAGTTTTATTCCTTGTTGCACTTTTTGTTTGCGCATAGCTGGTCGAGATAAATAATAATCTATGGACTGCTTTAATTCTTCTGGCGTATTGTATACTTGTATAAATTTTCTTAGTTCACCCATGCTTTCAATATTATCGCTTAAAACAAAGGCTCCACAGG
>JAGLBQ010000270.1 GCA_023146675.1 Cocleimonas sp.
TGAATGAAGTCCTGCTTCGCTGTTGTCGCAGCTTAGTAGGGCGAATAACTAACACGAAAATCCTATCGATGTAAAAAAGACATGCTAACCCTTAGAATATAGCCTGAATTTCCCAAAAGTCAAAAAATAATAGAGTGAATTTAAGGCATAGTTCATGAAACAGAAAAGTAGTTTACTACTTTTGTAGATACTATCTTCCAAAGCACCAGCAGAACGCCAGCACCTAGAAGTTGTTTGATATGCTTTATCGGAGAGGATGGTTCGTATTATGTAAACTAACCATCTTTGCCCACTTTGTCGGGCGCATCTAAACTATCAGACCCTTCAAATTCAATTTTAGAAAGCCCTAAAACAGGCAATGCTTTCTCTAATTCTCTGGCTTGATTGACTAATGAATCAATGGCGGCTTTTACTTTTTTATTACCATCGGCATCCCCTTCAGCAATCATTTGATCGTACGCTTTTCCTTTATTACCTGCATCAACCAGTACTTGCATTTTGCTGAGGGTGTTGGCGAAACTTTTTTGCAATACTTTATCCAAGTTGACATTTTTTTCAGCTACCAAATGCGCAAGACTCGCCCCTTTCACGTCAGTGCCATTAATGCGTTTATAGTGACCTAAATAAACATTCTGTATGCCTTTTGCATCATAAAAATGGGAGTTATAGGTGTTATCACTAAAGCAATCATGCTCTTCTTCGGGGTCATGTAGCATCAAGCCTAATTTCATGCGCTCACCTGCTAGCTCGCCATACGAAAGACTGCCCATTCCTGTGATGATAATAGACAGTGCTTCCTTTTCCTTTTTTGCCAATAAGTCGGTGCGCGCCTTACCTTTTTGCTGCCACTGTTTTGTCATCCATGCCAAATCATCAATTAATAATTCAGTCGCTGCTTTTAAATAAGCAGCACGACGATCACAATTTTTATTGGTACACTGTTTGGTATCGTAATCAGTGGCTTTGCGTTGTCCTGCCCCTGCTTTTGTCCCGTTTAAATCTTGTCCCCAGAGTAGAAACTCAATCGCGTGATAACCTGTGGCAACATTCGCTTCAACTTCTCCCGCTTCATGCAAGCTTTGTAGCAACGCTTTGTTGATGGTGCTAGCATCAATGGCTTTACCCGCAACGTTTAATTTTTTACTGGCAATAATATTCGCGGTATAGAGCGGATTTTCATCTGACTCTGCGCCATACGCATCTCGGCTCACGTAGTCAATCAAGCCTTCATCTAACGGCCATGCATTCACCTTGCCTTCCCAGTCATCAACAATAGCATTGCCAAAACGATAGGCTTCAGATTGCTGATAAGGAACACGTGAGGCTTTCCATGCTTTTTTAGCTGCATTTAAGGTGGCTTCACTGGGCTTTTCGATCAATCCATTAATGGCTTTTTGTAGTGCTTTTGCGGTTATTAGTGAATCTTCATAAACCGCATGAGCAATATTGGAGTAATTGGTTAATACATCCTTGCTACTAATTGATTCTGCAAATGAGGCAGACGATGTGAAAAGAAAAAGACTGATTGCACTACTCAGTAATAGTTTTTTCATTGCGTTAGTTTCCTTCTAAGAAGGATTCGCTATAAGTACC
>JAGLBQ010000271.1 GCA_023146675.1 Cocleimonas sp.
GCAAAAAATCAAAAAATAAGGAGTAAAATTGTTAGATTAACTTTGGGCAGGTACTTATTAATGGCTATCCTTAAATAAGTAATGTGTTACTGCTTTCCCCTTAAATTAAGCTAAAGGGGATGGGAATGGGGATTATTTTGTTCCTGCTGCACGCGCATCAGCACTGGCTGATAATTCTTTATCAATCATAAGTAAGCCTGTTCGACTGCCTTCAATCATATCCATGCGATTCACAATCCCCATAAATAAATGCTCCTCTTCATGTTGTTCTGCGACATACCATTGCAAGAAGTTGAGGGTTGAGTAATCATTTTCAGCCGTTGTTGTTGCGACTAGCTCATTAATCGTTGAGGTGACATAGCATTCATGTTTATAAATTTCTTTAAACACATGCGGCAAAGAATCATAGTCGATAGGAGGTTGCTCAAGCGCAGGGATGATAGCTTGCGCGCCAGTGTTATTGATGTAATTAAAAATGCGGCGCATATGTTCCATTTCTTCATCGGCATGTTCCATTAAGAATTTAGCCGCACCCGTGTAATTCTTTGATTCGCACCATGATGCCATCTGCAAATACAGATTAGAGGAATAGAATTCAACATCAATTTGATTATTTAGTTTATCTAGAATTTCTTTTGATAGCATAAGATTGTCCTAACAATAAAAGGAGAAATAAGAAGGTGAATATTTTTATTTCTATATTAAAAAAGATTATGTCTTGTCGTCATAAGCTTGGGTTTAACATATTCCTTTGGACGGCATTGCTGAAAGGGCTGTTAGCCTAGTGCTTATCGCAAATGATAAGGGTTTGCTAATATTATTGTCAATGTCTATTTAGACTTTCTTAGTCGTTATTCTAGATCAATCAAGCCTTTACTAAAAATCATCTCTCAACTTTATCCATTCATAACCAGTGGTTGATATAAAACAGAAGTCTCCAAGCTCATTGAGGAGGATGTTTCTTCGACTAATAAGCGTGGAAAAGAGCTATTTTTAGGGAATGTTATTTTATGGTTTCTATGCCCTAGATTATTTTTAATCTCTCCCAATTGCTCGGTAAAATTAATCATGATCCTGCTCAAAAATAATGCTTTAAGCAAGTCTTGCTGAATATTGGCATCGCTTGAGCTTAGCTCATCAAGGGTTACTTCACCTGATGCAAATAAAACATCAATTTCTGCTGCGCTGAAGTGAACACAAACCTCATGAGTGAGGCGATTGTGAATTGTTATTTGAGGATGGGTGCAATCAAGCCATGCATTGATATAAAACATTAGAAAGTACCGTTGAAAGTTAAAATATTGGCTGGTACGAATAAAATCGTAGTGGCTACTATTGTGCATAGCAACAAGGCATCCCTTGTTGCTATAGAGTACTAGGCGAAAGTTCGGCTAGTGTAAGAATTAGCTTTCCTTTACGCGTAATGGATAATAAGTAAGATTTTTTAGCGTGTAGAAGAAGGATTTGTTTCTCCCCCTTCATTAGCGCTTTAACCTCTACTGTTGCTAAATCTGAGAGTTCCATAAGATAAGAAGTCCTCTTGAAAGAAAGAAACTAAATAGTAATCGTTATCATTCGTATTTTCAAGTTATTTCCATCCTGCACGATCCATTAATTTTACCGCCTCTGTATTTAATTTCCCTAAGTTAGATAGATTTAAGGTATCTGCCTTAAATTTCCCCCATGATGTCAATGTTTCGCTCCACGCAACGCCTGCTACGACAGGGTATTCATGGTTTGATTCTGCATACCATTTTTGAGAGTCTTCTTTGACTAAAAACTCGATTAATTTAATAGCATTTTCTTTATTTTTAGCCGCCTTTGTCACCGCAATCCCACTAATATTAACGTGTGTGCCTCGACCGGCTTGATTAGGCCAAAAAATTGCCATTTTTTCAGCCGCTTGCTGTTGTTTTGGATCTTTTTTAGCATGTACCATTTTGCCAAAATAATAGGTATTCGCGATGGCTATATCACACTGCCCTGCCGCAGCTGCTTTGATCTGATCACGATCTCCACCTTTGGGTGGCTTGGCAAAATTCCCCACAAATGCTTTTGCCCACTTTTCAACGTCTTCTTTTTTATTATGTACCAACATCGAAGCCACTAATGATTGATTATAAATATTGTTAGAAGAGCGGACACAAATACTTCCTTTCCATTTTTCATCCGCAAGTGCTTCATACGTTGATAGATCTTCAGGTTTTATCCTATCTTTGGCATAAAAAATAGGGCGCGCACGTTGTGATAAACCATACCAAAAACCATTGGGTTCACGTAAATTAGCAGGAATTGCCTTATCCAAGACGTCAGACTGAATACTCTGCAAAACTCCTGCTTGTTGTGCACGATGCAACCTGCCCGCGTCGGTGGTGATGAAAATATCTGCCACACTATTTTTTCCTTCAACCTCCAATCGTTTCAGCAGAGCATCCGCTTTTCCTGTGACTAAATTCACTTTAATTTTAGTCTGCTCGGTAAATTGGTCTAATAATGGTTTTATCAACTGCTCTTTACGTGCTGAATAAAGATTCAGCTCATTAGCATCAGCAGAATAAGCGGTAGGGGCAGCAACAGAAAGACTGAGTAAACTAATAGCGAAGAGTTTTTTAGTAGAAAAAATCATTTTAATATCTCAAAAAGTTAAAATTGAGATACTAATGCAAATAGTAATAATTATCAAATGCGTTTTATGAGTGTTAGAGCAAGGAATGATC
>JAGLBQ010000272.1 GCA_023146675.1 Cocleimonas sp.
CCCGAAGGCTGCTCCTACCGCATGGCAGTGGTCAGTATGAAGAAGCAATACCCAGGACATGCTAAGCGCGTTATGCTTGGAGTCTGGTCATTCCTACGTCAATTTATGTATACAAAATTTGTCATTGTCGTCGATGATGATGTTAATGCGCGTGACTGGCAAGACGTAATCTGGGCAATGACCACCCGCATGGATCCTGGTAGAGATACCACTATTATAGAAAACACCCCGATAGACTACCTCGACTTTGCTTCACCCGTCTCAGGACTCGGTTCTAAAATGGGCTTTGATGCTACCAATAAATGGGAAGGTGAAACCACCCGTGAATGGGGCGTGCCAATTGTGATGGATGAGGAGGTAAAAAAGCGAGTTGATGGAATGTGGGATACGCTTTTTAAAGAAGATGTTTGACCAAGAGAATTATCTAGCATGTTGGTTATTTGCCTCTCATGCGCATAAGCACCAACACTACCCTGGCAATAATTTACCTTATCTGACCCATATCGGCAGTGTTGTTATGGAAGTGCTAGCCGTGGCTGATAGTATCGAGAATATTGATTTAGCAATTAGTTGCGCCTTATTGCACGACACAATCGAAGACACAGAAATCACCTATGATGATGTGGTTAGCGCATTTTCAGAGACGGTTGCAGAGGGTGTCATGGCATTAACTAAGAATGCTGAACTGCCAAATAAAGAAGACAGGATGATCGATTCTTTGACTCGAATTCAACAACAATCTAAATCTGTTTGGGTCGTTAAATTAGCAGATAGAATCTCTAATTTAGGCAAACCGCCACATTACTGGGATTTATCTAAAAAGCAGAAATATGCTGAGGAAGCGGGGATGATATTAGATTATTTAGGTGATGCTAATAAGCTTCTTGCAGAACGTCTTAACGGAAAGATTCAGAGTTATCAGGATTTATACTGCTAAAAATCAGAAAGCCTTTTCTGTAATTCCGCAATAATTTGATCTTTCTCTACTAACGCCCTATTTTTTAGCTCTAACACCTGATCTTTTTCTACTAACGCTTTATTTTTTAGCGCTAACGCCTGATTTTTTTCAGCAATTACTTTGTCTTTTTTATCAATCACCCGTTCCATATTCTGTAAATCTTCCAAAATTTCATCTTCAACGTCCATTGTCTGGCGTATTTTTGGTTCAGAGATGGCGCGTTGTAGGCGACGAATTAGCTGACAATATTTTTTAGGGTAATCATTTTCATTAATATCTAAAATATGCTTATCTGTTTCTAAGTGTTGATGCTGGTCGAAGATGGATAATAATCTTTCCAGTTCGCTTTGATGGTCTTTATTTAATAAGGAGATTTGAATCACATAGCTATCATGTGTCAGGCTTTCAATAAAGGTTTCCTTTGTTGTAATTTCTTGCTGTTTAGTCAAATCGTAATACTGCTGATTGACTTTGATAAGAGGGGCTTTGATATTCTGCAATGGATAGCCCAGAAAATAAATGCTAATAATAGGCAGCGGAATATTTTGCTCTTCACTATTTTTATATTGATTGTTTTTATTACTGTATTGCTCGCCCAGATAACGCCTAAAACGCATAATATCGGAAGGTAATTTAGCTTTTTGTATTTCTATTAAAACCTGTTTATGCCCTTCTTCAGTGGTGATTTTTGCTGAAAAATCTAGACGGTAAACGGTGAGTGAATGCTGCTCTAATTGTAATGTGCTTTCTTGCGGAAGAAGATCTAACTCATCAATCTGTTCGCCAATAATGCTAGAAAGTAATAGGATTGCGCTGACTTTATCTTCCATCAAAAATTTGAATACAATATCATAAATGGGATTGGCGATTTGCATAAAGCTCTCCTTCGCTTGCTAAACTAATTTTATTGTAGCGTATATGGGTATAATTAGTATTAGGATAAATCTAAAATAATCCTCTCAGTGCATCCTTTAATTTATCCTTAGCTTTTTCCTCAAGGTCATTCTTAATATCCTCTGTAACATTCTCTGTTGCATCATTAGCTTTATCCCCCAATGCATCTTGCAATTTATTTTGCAACTTTTCCTGCTCATGTTTGAGCTTATCTTGCAATAATTGCTGTGCTTTTAGCTTCTCATTTTGCAGGCGTTGTTTTATTTTTTCTTGCTCTGCTTTTAAACGGCGTTGCGCTTCCTCTTTTTTGGCTTGCAATTTTTGCAATTCTAGCTGTTTACGTGCTTCTAATTTTTCTAATACTTTGGCTTTTTCATCTAATAACTTCTGCTTTAACTGAGCTTTTTTCTTAGTCAGATCATTTTTAAGTAGTGATTTAACTAAGACATCCAACTCTAACTCATACTTTAACTTATCAAAACTGCCATGAATATGTAACGGAGCAAACAGTTTGCTGTTTTTATTTTTAGATTTTAAGCGTAGTTTTAAATCCAAGCTATTGTTAACAATATTAATATCGCCTTTACCTGTAATTAAAAATTGTGGCGCTAATAATTGCATGTTATTGGTGGTGAATATGCCTTTACTTGCCTTCCAGTCACCCCCTAGTTTGGTGAAAGTAACTTCTTGCTGACCTTTGGTATTCGTTTTTTTCTTCTCAAATAGTTCAATCGCCATTGCAACTTTTTTTGCTAATTGTGAATCTCGAATGGTACCTTTACGAAACTCTACCTCTGCACTGCCATTTATATTTTTCTTAATGGTTGCTAGTGTATTTCCGCGTGTATTAAGTGTGGTATTCAAGTAAATACCGCCTGACACATAGCGGTCTTGGAAAAATTGTAATAACAGATTTTCAGAACGTACTTTTTGGATCTGATGCTGCATATGAATAATAGGTGTGTTACCCATCACATTAATCGTTAATGCACCATTATAATTACCTTTATAGGCATGAAAGCGCAGTGGTTTAGCATTAATCAAACCGTTTTTGGCGTTAATATTAGCGTGTACATTGGTCAGATCAACCTGATCAAAGCGTAGTTTTTTAATATCCACCGAGCCATTAAGGTTCAAGGCTTTTAGCATCGCGACAGGTAATAATTTATCTTTTGGCTGACTCTTTTTAGCCACATTAGGATTGACGGGAGCAAGATAATCATCCACCACTAATTGATCTATTTTTAATTTGCTTTTAATCGTGGGTTGTTGAAAATTATTAATTGCCAATTCACCCGTTATTCTGGATTGATCCATCCGTAAATTTAATTGTCTTAGATTAGCGCTAATAGGCGTTGCTGTTAGCTGAAAACTGGCTTGCGAGTTTCCAAATACATTGGGTTTACTGGTTGGCGGTAATGTGATCCCTAATACACTGAGTAGCTGTTTTAAATTAAATTGATTGGTTTTAAAAGCACCCACCAGCATTGGTTGAGGTGATAAGCGGGTTAATTTTGCATTACCCGTCAACTTTGCGCCTGCCATTTCCAGAAAAATATTTTTTAACTGCGCATTACCTTTATGACTGCTTAAATCAACATCAATATTACCCTGACTACTATGTTGCAATTTTCCACCTGGTACTAACCCACCCTTCATCGTCGCGGTTAATTTCATTGCTTGTAATTTAAATTGCTGTTTTTTTGTATTAGCAATAATATTTTTACTGCTTATTTGCGCATATAAATGTCCTCCAGATAATGCCTCACCTTTTACGTTAGTTTTAATATTGGTATTTTGTAGGGTAAATTGTTGTTGCTTAATGTTGGCATTCAAATTGCCCGTCATATTCGTATCTATATTGCCAATTCTAGGTAATTCTTTTGCATCAGCA
>JAGLBQ010000273.1 GCA_023146675.1 Cocleimonas sp.
AAACAATGAGGCATTTAATCCTTCTATTTTAAATAATTGCACCGTAAAGCCATCAGGCTTTTTAACAAAGCGTTCTAGCTCTTCTCTTGAGAGTGAAGGTAAATAACGTCGATCTTCGTATAAAGCAAGTTCATCTTTTTTAACAAGATAGAGAGCTAAAAATAAAATGGGTAAAATACCTGCTTTAACGCCGTAGGGTGGTTTTCCAATAATGTCTGCTAACTCATGAAATGAACGAGGTTTTTTCTCAGCAGAGTCTAGGAATATTTCCATAGCCCTCCATACAGGATAAAGGGATGCTTTTTTAGTCGGTTCACTAAACTCCCATTGTTCATCAATTGTTACATGTAAGCCTGTTTCCCTTAATACAGCACGATACATTGCTTTTTCAGCAGGAAATTTTTCTATACCAAGGTCTTCTTTATCGGGATGAGAAACCATTGCTTGTAATAATCTATTTCTCCCTCCTGCTGCTTGGCTTGATGGTTTCACTCGATTAATTAGCTCATTTTTTATAATAGGGGTATCTTTGTAAACAGCATCCAATATGGAGGAGAGCTTATTTTGCAAGTCCCTTTTGTTACTAATAGCAAAGGTTTTTCCTAACCAATACCAATGACTTTTTTCGGGATAATCAAAAATTTCTGCGTGTTTATTTTCTTCAGTTTGCAAAGCGACTTGATAACGATCTTTAAATTCACGTTGAGCGATAGGGTCACTATTTAAGGCTTGATTGCTGGCTTGAATTTCACGTAATGCCTTAACGTCTGCTATAGCATCTCTTAGATGTTCCGTCTGAGGGAATTCCACTAAAATATCACGCTCACTATAATACTCGATAATTTCAGAGTGAAATTTCTTTGAGTCTTCTTGATTTTGAGACAGATAAAAAATGATTCGAGTATTTTCTGACTGACTATTAGTATTTGCGTAGGTTTCAGCATCAATAAAGCAGGTTTTGAAGTAGCGTAAGGTACCTTTTTCAATAGAAAAACGACGCGCAACAATGGGGCGATTTTCATATTGGTTATTGAGATATTCGGCAATACTAAATAAACCCAGTTTTTGCTTAGCTGTATAAACTTCCGCTTCAATATCAAAGTCACTACCCTGCCAAACACGGTACTCACCGCTGTATTTTCGATACTGAATAAGGGATTCAGACTTAAGTGATTCAATAATATCATCAACAAGATTATCATCTGGCAAGCAGAGGGCGATAATATCTTTTGATGCTTTTAATCCCCCTTGGGAACCAATGATATTAAACAGTCCAATGGTTTTTAATAGTCTGGTTTCATTACTATCAATATTCCCTAAACGGTCAACGGCTGTGACAACCTCTGCCCAACGACGATGGGTAAAATGATCGACAAGAGAGGCGGATTGATTATGAATAAAATATTCATAAATTTCCCAAGGATAAATCCAGTCTCCAACACTGCTTAACGTTTCTAAGCTCTGTTTTAAACCAAAGTTTTCATCACTGCCTAAATAGTTAAACAGGGTTCTTTCATTCTGAGCTATTTTTTGACACAGCACAGGGAGTAATAAAGCACTAAGAGGGTGAAGCGGGTAACAGTCTGTAAATAGTTTAGCAGCATCATTCTCTTCTAAAGAACCAGGAAGTGCATCTGTATTTGCTAATACCTTGGCAATCCTGCCTGCCTGTTTTGCTATAGGTGATAAATCAATGGATGCATTAGGTAAAACAGTACGAGCAACAATTCGTAATGTTTGTTCTGTTGCCTCTAAAAAAGGAATGCTTTCAAAACGACCTTGTACTTTTGCCCATTCATTTTTAAGACTATCGCCTAAGCCCTTTGCATATTGCTCAAAACCTTGGTGAAGAATGACATAAAGTGATAAGGCTGATTTACCACCTGTATAGGCAAGTTCTGCTAATGCCTGAAGCAAATAAATATCATTAGTTTCAGGGTGTCGCGCTTCATACTCTAAAAATTTTCCTAGCTCATCAATAATAATGAGTAAGCCATTACCATCAATTTTGGCGATGGCACTTTGTATCGCTTTAATTGCACTTATGATTTCAGTAGTGCTGATTTCTTCTTGTTCAGCAAGCTTGCTAATATTTTTTACTGCTTTAGGTAATACACCTTTTCGTGACTTCCAGTAAGTTAAAGCAGCCTCATTTAATGCCTGAATCAGCCTTTTACCTAAAGGCTCAGGACTGCCCGTTAGTAAAACGACACAATGCCCTAGAGCGGTCTCTTCTCCAATAGTTTTAAATTGTTCCGCTAATTTAGGATTACTTTTATCTAAAACCTTTATTGCCGCTTTAAATGCAGGGTTTTCAGGGTTAGCTAAAAGGTGGGAGAGAAAGACTGCAAAGGAAGACTTTCCTGAACCATAAGGTCCCACTAATGTCCATGCTCTTGGCATATCAGCTTCTGAATCTAAGGTTGCTAATGATTTTCTTAAAGCAAATATAGAACGCGAGGTTGGAATATAGGATTTAATCAGAGCCACTGAATCATAATCCCGTTCAAGATTGATTGAACGGGTGTAATTTGTATTAATGGTTATGTGGTCAGTTAGGCTCATACTGCTCCCCTCTGTTGTGTATCACTATAATGTTTTTGCAAGTACTCAATAGGGGCACAGGCTTCAGATTGTAGAAGATGAAGCTGATGGATTCCCGCATCTTCTCTAATCGCAAGAAGGTCAGGAATATAGCGTATTAATTGCTCTAATTTTGCTATAAAGGCACTTTCTGTCATTCTAAAAATAGCACCTAGTGCGGGTTGATTGCCCTTCATATACATTAGGTTTTCAATCGGAATTGCGTTTATTTTTATCTGCTGAAAAATACTCATCACTGCAAAGCCAAAAATACCCAGCGGAATTTTATTTCTGTCTTCAGGAAAAGAATAATAGGATTTACTGTTGGGCAGGTGAGAGATTAAATTCAACAATGATAGCGGAGAATCCAGCGTATCTTCAACTGCTTGACGTGCATTTGTTTGTGACTGAGAGTACATCCGTAAAATAATATCCACATCTTTTTTTAATGTGCCTAATGAAAATTTAGCCACAACACGCTGTTTAGCAAAACTATGTAAGCTATCTAATATATCTTGGTTGCTAAACTCAGGCTTATGAAAGTAGT
>JAGLBQ010000274.1 GCA_023146675.1 Cocleimonas sp.
GTTACTAAGATAGAAGCTTACCAAAATATGATTGATGAAATGATCTCTCGATGTCAACAAAAACTGGAGGATTATGAAAGCTCTTCTAAGCGCCATATAGCAAGTAGTGTTAATGAAATACTAAAACAGTTTTCCCGTAAAGATTATGAAGTAAGACTTTCAAGTGATTATGAATTTCATCTTGTTCGAGATGATGGGAAGCGTGTTGCAAAAAGTAAAGGTGAGAATTTATTGCTAAACTTATCCTTTATTTCGGCTCTAATAAATCATGCTAATGAACGTAGCTCAGCCTCTGGGGAATTCTTAGTAAGTGGCACAGTTGCCCCTTTTGTGATTGATGCACCTTTTGGAGAACTTGATGAAACCTATAAGGCGGCAACTGCTTCTTTTTTACCTAAAAATACAGATCAACTTATTTTATTTCTTTCGTCCTCTCATTGGAAAGGAACAGTCGATCATGCTATCCGAGAGAAGGTTGGTAAAGAATATATTTTAGTCTCTGAACGAATGGGAAAACAAGGAGTAAAGCCTGATGATGAAATTACTATTAATGATACTTCCTATCTACAGTCAATTTACTCACAAGATAAAGATTGTACAACGATTAAAGAGGTTAGTTAAATAATGGCAACCATCTATATTTCACAAGAATTTTCAGGATTAGTAGAAATACTTTCAAAAAATAATATTTCAGAAACAGGTCAACCTGTCTTTAAAACAAATATGCATTTGACTGTTTTTTCTTCACTTCTAGGTCAAAATCTGGATGGAGATTACAGTCGTTATACCGTTAAAAATCAAGGTAGTGAAATTCCTGAAAGAATATTTACACACAACCAAATGGATAGCGCAGTTTATTTATTGGCATTGCACGCAAAAAAAGATGGAGATATTTTAAGAGAGAAGAATGACAATGAAAGTTGGAAAATTACAGAGCAGTATGCAGAGCGTGGTTTTAAAGAGCTAAACAACTGGTTTCTTGATAGTCCAGGCTCTTCTGAGGTAGATGTCATACTAAATAAAATGAAAGAAGAGGCTGTGTCATTACTTGAACAAGAAGGTGAAATTGATCCTGATAAAATAGAGTTCTAATGAAATACGAATCAATCGGAAACAAAGTTGTAAATAACCTTTATATTCACAAAGATACCCTTTCTTTATTAGCCCCCTATTGAAGTGGTCTATAACTCCGTACCAACCAATAGGTGCTAAACTCACCTAAAACTTAAGGTATAGAGAAAATGGCATTATTTTGGAATAAACATCTATTTTTTTATTATCTGGGAAGAAACTTCATTGTAAATACCTGATACTTACTGTTGATTAGACGCTCTTTATAATAATTGATACAGGAATGATCAATATGAAAAATAAAAAACATACGTTAGTGACGGGTGGATCAGGTTTTATAGGCTCACCATTATGTAAAACACTCTTAGAAAAAGGTCAACAGGTTACGGTTTTAACCCGCAATCCACAAAAAACAGAAGCAGATTTCTCTCGTCAATTAGGTGTTTTAACAGAACATTTAGCGTTCATTAGTGACCTTTCAGATTTTAATCAACCTGTTGATATTATCATAAACCTTGCAGGACAAGGGATTATGGACAAACGTTGGAGTGAAAGCATTAAGCAGCAATTACTTGATAGCCGTTTAAACACAACGCAAGCACTGGTTGAGTATGTAAAGCGATGTAAAACCAAGCCAGAACTAGTGATTAGTGGCTCTGCCATTGGTTACTATGGGACACAACATGGCGACACACGCTTAGATGAAACCGCTCAAGGTGATGATAGTTTTGCCAGTCGGCTTTGTGTTGAGTGGGAAAATAAAGCCAAGCCACTGGAGGGCTTAGGTGTCCGTACGTGTTATTTGCGCACAGGGATTGTACTGGGGGAAGGCGGTGCTTTAGCAAAAATGCTCCCACCGTTTAAATTGGGTTTAGGAGGGAGAATTGGCAATGGGCAACAATGGATGTCATGGATTCATATAACTGATTTACTCAATATCATCCATTTTGTTTGTGAAAATAAAATGGTAGAGGGCGCTATTAATGGCACTGCTCCAAACCCTGTGCGTAATGATGAATTCACTAAGACCTTAGGAAAAGCATTAAAACGTCCTACTATTATCCCTATGCCAGCGATGATGTTGAAGCTCATGCTAGGAGAAGGCGCAGAAGAATTATTATTAGCAGGGCAATGTGTGGTTCCTAAAAAAATGCTAGATGCGGAGTTTGTGTTTAAGTTTCCTGCACTAGAAGACGCTATGGATGATGTGGTTTGAGTTGAGGGTGAAATGAAATACTCATTAAAATGAGTATTTCAGGTTCTGTGTGATGATGCGTTATATCCAGAAAAATATTTTGCGTTTCCTCCTAATCACTCAATCTCCACCACTAAATCCCCTTGTTCCAATATCTCGCCTTCATCCAAATAAATATTACTAACCATTCCCGCAAAGGGTGCCGTAATCGTAGATTCCATTTTCATCGCCTCAATGACAAATAAAGGTGTATCTTTCTCAATAGCATCGCCTTCTTTAACCATTATTTGTGATAAACGACCTAAAATCGGCGTACCTATTTCATTGTCTTTCACTGCTTTTCGATTGCTCTTTTTAGTGGAGACAACCGAGTCATCGCGTAGGGTAATACTGCGAGTTTGCCCATTAAGATTGAAAGTGACAGTGCGAATTCCACCTTCATCTGCATCTGAAATATAGAGCAGTTTTATAATAATGATCTTGCCTGTCGCGATTTCGACGCGTACTTCTTCGCGGTGTTTGAGTGCATATAAAAAGGCAGTGGTTGGCAGGGGAGAAATATCGCCATAGTCTTGTTGATGTTGGTAAAATTCTTGATAGACTTTGGGATACATTTGATAAGAGAGAAAATCTAGCATTGTACATTGATGATCAAATTGCTGTTGGAAGGTAGCAAACTCAGCATCAATATCAATTGGCTCTAAATGTGCATTGGGCGCATCAGTAAAAGGTTTTTTACCTTTAAGAATTAATTGGCTTAATGCTTGGGGAAAGCCATTGTGGGTCTGTCCTAAATTGCCTTTAAATAAATCAACCACAGAATCAGGGAAAGCAAGTGTAGCGCCTTGTTGCATGACATCTGCTTCGCTAAGATGATTAGATGTCATAAAGATAGCCATATCACCAACGACTTTTGATGAAGGGGTTACTTTGACAATATCACCAAACATTTTATTAACGACAGCATAATTTTTTTTCACTTCTTCAAATTTATGCTCTAAACCTAGCGCAATGGACTGTGGGCGTAGATTTGAATACTGTCCGCCAGGAATTTCATGCTCATACACTTCTGCTGTGCCTGCTTTTAAGCCTGACTCAAAGGGATAATATATTTCACGCACATCTTCCCAGTAATTTGCATATTGGTTTAAGGAGGGTAGGTTGTATGCTTGCTCACGTGGTTGACCCTGCATAGTCGCAATCATCGAGTTTAAATTAGGCTGTGACGTTAGCCCTGACATAGAGCTTAAACAAGCATCAACAATATCCACATCCGCTTCAATCGCTTTAAGCAACGTGGCGGCTTGCATGGAAGATGTGTCGTGGGTATGCAGATGAATGGGTAAATCTACCGCTTCTTTTAGGGCAGGAATTAATGCCTGTGCAGCATAAGGTTTGAGCAAACCCGCCATATCTTTTAATGCAATGATATGTGCGCCTGCATCCTCTAATTGCTTGGCTAAATCAGTATAATAAGTGAGATTGTATTGATAGTTTGGATCAGGATTTAAGACATTCCCCGTATAGCAAATCGTCGCTTCGGCTAATCCATTAGTTTGCTCACGAACCACCTGAATGGATTTACGCATGCCTTCAATCCAGTTCAGCGAGTCAAAAATACGAAAGACATCAATGCCCTGTTCCGCCGACTCAATAATGATTTTTTCAACAATATTATCAGGGTATGCTTTATAACCTACCGCATTTGCGCCACGAAAGAGCATTTGAAACAAAATATTAGGGATTTTTTCACGCAATAAACGCAAGCGTTCCCAAGGGCATTCATGTAAAAAGCGCAATGCCACATCAAAGGTTGCACCACCCCACATTTCTAATGAAAATAATTGCGAATGATTTTTGGCAAACCCTTCAGCCACTTGCAGCATGTCAGTTGTGCGTACCCGTGTGGCAAGTAACGACTGATGTGCATCACGTAGCGTTGTGTCGGTGTAGAGAATAGTATCCTGTGCTTTGATCCACTCAACAAAACTATCTGCACCTAGCTCATCCAGCTTATTTTTTGTGCCTTTTGGATAATCAGCAAATTTATCGTAGTCAGGGATAATAGGGGGGCGAAACGTGCGCTCAAGATCAGGCTTTTTAATGTCAGGATGACCATTAACCGCTAAATTTGCTAGATAGCGCAGTGTTTTTGTGCCTCTGTCATAACGCTTATGAATATTAAATAACTCAGGGTTTTTCTCAAGAAAAGTGACGCGTGCTTTGCCTTTAACAAAGGTAGGATGTTTTAAAACATTCAGCATAAAGCCAATATTCGTTTTTACACCACGAATACGAAACTCACATAGTGCACGCGTTGAACGCTCCAGTGCCTCTTGTAAGGTACGACCTGATGCGGTTATTTTAACCAGCATGGAGTCATAAAAAGGTGATACTTTAGCACCTAAATAAACCGCCCCAGCATCCAGCCGAATCCCTAAACCACCGGCACTACGATAAGCAATAATGGTGCCAAAATCAGGTTTAAAATCTTGCTCAGGGTCTTCAGTGGTAATACGACACTGTACCGCAAAACCGCGACAGCTGATTTCTTCTTGGGAGTTAATCGCAATTTCAGGGCTGGATAATTGATAACCGCTAGCAATCTGAATTTGACTACGGACAATATCAATCCCTGTGACGACTTCGGTAACAGTATGTTCAACCTGAACCCGTGGATTGACTTCAATAAAGTAAATATTCTCCTCTTTATCGACCAGAAACTCGACCGTCCCCGCATTGTTATAATGAACCTGTTTCGTGACTGCCAGCGCATAAGTATAGAGTTTTTCTCGTGTGTTTCTGGTTAATCCCATGCTGGGAGCAACTTCCACTACCTTTTGAAAACGGCGTTGCACCGAGCAATCACGCTCATATAAATGCACCAGATTACCGTAATTATCGCCTAAGATTTGAACCTCAATATGCTTAGGTGAATCAATATACTTTTCTAAAAAGAGGGTGTCATCACCAAATGCTTTAGCCGCTTCATTGCGCGCATCATTAAAGGCATTTTCCAGCTCATCTTCTGAGCGCAATATGCGCATACCACGCCCGCCACCTCCCGACACCGCTTTAATCATCAGCGGAAAACCAATACGCTTGGCTTCCTGCATCGTAATATCCGTATTCTCTAGTGCAAGCTTGCTACCCTCTATCACAGGAATTCCTGCGGCAATGGCATTTGCTTTGGCTTTTATTTTATCGCCTAATTCCGCCATCACCTCAGGATCAGGGCCGATAAAAATAATCCCTTCCTCACGACAGCGCTCTGCAAATTGTACATTTTCAGATAAAAAACCATACCCTGGATGAATCGCATCCACCTGATTTAATTTTGCTAACGCAATAATTGCATCAATATCAAGGTAGGGCGATAAAGGTTCATCATCGGCACCAATTTGATACGCCTCATCTGCTTTATAACGATGCGGTGAAAAGCGATCTTCATAGGTATACAGGGAAACTGTGCGTAAATTTAATTCAAATGCGGCACGTAAAATTCTAATGGCAATTTCGCCACGGTTGGCGACCATCAATTTACTGATTTTTTTAGTCATTTTATGCGACCTTATGATGAGGAGTGTCTAATATAATAGCAACGTATAGGATGAGAGCTTGGATGAAAAATTACAGTCTGTCTGTCTTACTATGATTTGTAGAGATGTTAATATTTTCGCCAATTAAGGGATAATAATATGTTTATCTTCTGTTAAGTTGATCATTGTAAAATTTCATAGTGACTCTTATTAAATTTATAGGTGAGAGCGATGAAAACAGAAAAATAGTTTACATTGTTGTAGCCTGTATGAAGTTTATGTCATACGGGGGTAGTGCGTTTCTAAAGTCTCCTGTATTGCGCTTAGGTTGCATACAGGCGACAGAGTTGGCTTACAAGAATGCCAGATTAATGATTCAACATCCGCCCGCCATCAACAGGAATGACTTGTCCCGTTATATAATCTGCATCACGTACCAAAAATAACACAGTATTAGCAATATCTTCAGGCGACCCTTCACGTTTCAAAGCTGTTTTATCCAGCAGTTGTTGTTGATCACTTTGATTATTCTCATTTTCTGGCCATAAGATAGCTCCTGGCGCAACGCCATTGACACGTATATCAGGTCCTAATTCCCGCGCTAACGATTGTGTTAGCATTAATAACCCTGCTTTTGCGATACTGTAAACAGGATAGTTTTTCATGGGTCTAAAGCCATGTACATCAACTATATTAACAATGCATCCCTGAGTTGCTTTTAAATAAGGCATCGCCGCTTGCGATAGAAACAGGGGTGCTTTTAAGTTACTGCCAAGTAAATCATCCCAATGCGTTTCTGTTATTTCCCCTATTGGCGTTGAGTAGAAGGTGGAGGCATTATTGACCAAAATATCCAGCTGACCCATTTGTTTAATAATGCTGTCGATGATTGCGGGCATCATTTTAATATCCTTTAAATCGCCCCGCACCGTCATACAAGAACCTTCGCGTAATTGATTTAACGCGGCACAAAGTTTTTCAGCATCGCATGATGACTTGTGATAATGCACCACCACATTTGCACCTTTTGCATGTAATGTGCGTATTGTTACTGCCCCAATGCGTCGTGCGGAGCCTGTTACTAATGCAACTTTATTATTTAGATTTTTCATTTACTTCCTTATGTGTATAGTCAGTCGTTAATTATCATAACGTGTAATAAAAAATGAAATTTACCACAGAACTCCCCCGACCTTCCGATGATGCACTTGCCCATAGTCAAAAATTGCAGCATAAAATACGTGATGCAATTCATGAAAATAACGGCGCTATTTCATTTCGTCGCTATATGGAAATGGCATTGTATCAACAAGGTTTAGGTTATTATGTTGCAGGTGCTAGGAAAATTGGCAAATCAGGTGATTTTATGACGGCTCCCGAAAGTTCACCCTTATTTTCACAATGCCTTGCCAGCCAATGTCAGCAAGTATTAGCGCAACTTAAAGAGGGTGACATACTCGAATTAGGTGCAGGTTCTGGCTTAATGGCGGCGCATATTTTACTTGAGCTAGAGAAGCAATCTTCGCTACCAGTCCATTATTATATTCTTGATGTAAGCCCAGAGCTAAAACAACGCCAACAAGAAACCATTGAAAAACTAGCCCCGCATTTATTAGTGCGTGTTAGCTGGTTGGATAAACTGCCACACTCTTTTACAGGCGTTATTTTAGGCAATGAAGTGTTAGATGCAATGCCTGTGGATGTCTTTACTTTACATAAAGATCAATGTTTTGAGCATCAAGTCATTTGGCAAGAGGGTGAACTATTAGAGCAACTTAATCCTGCACCTGCTGATTTAATGGATGCCGTTGCTAATCTAAATCTTGCTGACATGGAATCGCCTTATACCACTGAAATCAATCAAAACCTTGCAGGTTGGTTTGCAGCATTGTCAGCCTGTTTGTCGCAAGGTGTGGTACTTTTGATTGATTATGGCTATACCGCCAGCGAGTATTATCATCCTGCACGCAATAAAGGAACGCTGATTTGTCATTTCCAGCACCATGTCAATGAAGTGCCACTGTATTATCCAGGGTTACAAGATATTACCGCTAATGTGGACTTTACCGCCGTTGCAAACTGTGCCGATAAAGCAGGATTTAGGGTATCAGGCTTCACCTCTCAATCCGCATTTTTAGCAGGAAATCAATTAGAAAAATTCTTTATACGTGCCTTAGAGGAATCACCTGAAAAGCAATATGAATTAGCACAACAAGTGCGATTATTGAGTTTGCCATCTGAAATGGGAGAGCGTTTTAAAGTGATTGCACTTAATAAGGAATGTGTACTTGGTTTGGAAGGATTTTCTGTGATTGATCAGCGACATAGATTATAAAAATAGTTTTTTCAT